>WRLS01000038.1 GCA_009776345.1 Oscillospiraceae bacterium
CTTGCCGCACAGCTTTCTATTGAATCTATCCTGTTATGCAGATAGAACACCTGCCCGCCCCGCCTGATCTCCTTGTTTATTGCCTGTACAAGCACGCCCGTGTCGTGTTCCAGCACATAGGTCTGGACAGGGTAGCGGTCCTGCGGGGCCTCTTCTATCAGGCTCATATCGCGGATGCCGCTCATCGCCATATTAAGCGTGCGCGGTATCGGCGTTGCGGAAAGCGTAAGCACATCTATGCTGGCGCGCATTTCTTTGAACTTTTCCTTGTGAGTGACACCGAAGCGCTGTTCCTCGTCTATAATGCAAAGCCCCAGGTCTTTAAAGGCGATGTCCTTTTGCACTATCCTATGTGTGCCGATCAGTATGTCTATTTCCCCGCGCCTTAACCTGCGCACAGTTTCCGCCTGTTCTTTGGGTGATTTAAAGCGGGAAAGGAAATCTGTCGTTATAGGATAGCCCTCCAGCCGCTGTGTAAACGTGCGGTAATGCTGCCACGCCAAAATTGTGGTTGGGACAAGCACCGCGCACTGCTTGCCGTCCAGCACGCATTTAAACGCCGCGCGCAAGGCGACCTCTGTTTTGCCGAAGCCAACGTCCCCGCAGAGCAGGCGGTCCATCGGGTTTTGCTTTTGCATATCGGCCTTTATCTCAGAAGCGCAGCGGAGCTGGTCGTCGGTTTCGTCGTAGGGGAAGCGCTCCTCAAACTCCCGCTGCCAGTCGCAGTCTTCGGAAAAGGCAAATCCGGGCGCGGACATGCGCTTGGCGTACAGGGCGATAAGCTCCCGCGCCATATCCTTCACCGCGCCCTTTACGCGTGCGCGGGTCTTCTGCCACTCCGCGGAGTTGAGCTTGTTCAAGCGCACATTCGCACCCTCCGCCGCGCCGATGTACCTGCTCACTAAATCAAGCTGAGTTACAGGCACAAACAGCGCGTCCGTGCCCGCATAGCGCAGCTTTATATAATCTTTGACAACGCCGTGCATATCGCGCTTTACGATGCCCTCAAACACGCCGATGCCGTGGGAGGAATGTACAACATAATCGCCGATGGTAAGGTCGGAAACCTCCCCGATCTGCTTGCCGCCCTTGTGCCTTTTTCGGCGTGACGGCTTTGCGGGCACCGCCGCCTTCACGTGGGTTATTACGGCAAAACGGCTGTCAGGGTATTCAAAGCCCGAGGACAGCGTCCCCTGCGCTAAAATTACCTTGCCGGGGAGCGGGCTTTCCGTCCCTGCCCCGTCGTGCGCGTCTATGCCGTCCCTTGCCAGGTCATCGCGCAAAGCGGCACAGGCGCGCGCTGTCCCCGCGAAAACCACCGTGGTATACCCTTGGCGGATATAGCTTTCCGCGTCTTCTTTGAGCAAAGCGTAATCGCCGCCCCAGACCGAGAGCTGTATGGCGTTTGTGTTTACAAGCCCGCCGAGGGGAAGGTCGGGCAAAGATCGCGTGAATGTGTCCATCACCAGCGTGGTTTCTTTGCACAGTCGGCGCTGTATGTCCGTGAAATCACACGAGAAGGTGTCACAGCCTTTAAACAGCACGCCCCCGCTCATCAGCAGTTTTACGTCCTCATTGCTCTGCCATGACGCGGCGGTGAGGTTTTCTTTCATTGATACCGGCTCACAGGCGAAAAACAGCCGCCCGGTGCAGTAATCCATAACCGTGGGGGTTTCTGGGTAAAGTATGGACATATATTTGTCCGCGCTTTCAAGCCCCAGCCCGTCCTCAAGACGGCGGATATCGGCGAAGATACTGTCTTTGGCAAGCGCGCCGTATTTTCCGCGCAGGGCTTTTGCGCGGGCTTCCAGCGCGGCGATAAGCTTTTCCGGCTGTGATATTATCGCTTCCCTTGCCGGGGTTATTCGCACTTCATTAAGTGAATTAACACGCCGCTGTGTATCTACCGCAAAGGATGAAACCGTGTCTGCCTCATCCCCCCACAGCTCCACGCGGCAGGGCAGCTGCGCCCCGACAGGAAAGAAATCCAGTATCCCGCCGCGCACCGCAAACTGCGATATGCCCTCCACCTGTTCCGCGCGAGTATAGCCCGCCTTTACCAAAATCTCCGCAAGGCTGTCGATGCTTATGCTGTCACCGGGGCGTATGAGGGATGTGCGCGCTTTATAATCCCCCGCGGGGATTGTGTACTGCGCGGCGGCCTCCGCGCTTGCGACGACAATCTCCGCCGTGCCTGATATAATCCCGCCCAAAACGCCGAGCCGCGCGTGTTCATATTCGCGGGAAACGCCTTCGACTTCGCGGAAGACCATCTCCCTGGCGGGATAATGCACAGCCGCGCCGTACCCGTAAAATGTGTTTATATCCTCACACAGCCGCAGTGCGGACTGCTCGTTTGGCGCGGCAACAAAGCCCTGCCGCCCGAGAGTGCGGCAAAGCGTATAGATATAGTGCGCCTTGTGGATGCCGGACAGCCCTGTCGCCAAAATCGGCAGGCCGCCCCTTGACAGGCCTGCGGCAATTTCCCGCAGGTACTTGTCTTGGCCAAACGCCTTGTAAAAATTTGTCATAGCTAATTATACCTGTTCATCGCCGCATCGGTATCCCCGCCGACGATAAGCTCCAGCGCGCCCATAGAATTTTCAAGCATTTGCCGAAGCTTCTCTTTTTCCTGTGTTGTGAAATTGCTCAGCACCCAGTCGGCAAGGTCCATTTCGGGATGCGGCTTTGCCCCCACCCCGATACGTATGCGCGTAAAATCATCGCGGCCTGTTTGGTTAATAATACTGCGCAGGCCCTTTTGCCCGCCGTCGCTGCCCTTTTTGCGGATGCGCATTTTGCCGATATCCAAAGCCGTGTCGTCGCAGAAGACAACCAGCCTTTCTATCGGCACTTTATAAAAAGCCATCGCGTCCCTTATGCTCTCGCCGGATTTGTTCATAAAAGTAGACGGCTTCAGGAAAAGCACGCGCTTGCCCGCGACCATGGACTCGCCGCACAGCGCCTTGAATTTACTTTGCTTTACCGCGAAGCCGAGCTGCCGCGCGATATAATCCACCGCCATAAACCCTGCGTTGTGGCGGTTGTTTTCGTAGCCCCTGCCCGGGTTGCCAAGCCCCGCGGCGATGAATTCAACAGGGCCGAAAACAGGCGGGACGGGCGGTGCGGCGTTTTTTTTGCCGAAAATATTTTTTATTTTACGGAACAAAATAATAATCGTCCTGCCATTTCATTGGATTTGTATCTATATATTGCCATATTTTATGGTATTCGTTTTCGTTGCGTATGATGTGGTCGTGGTAAGAACGCTGAAATAATGAAAAGCCGCAGTCCTTATGTACAAATCGTTTAAATGTAGATACAAACGACGGAATAACCGCATTTGTAGGGGACGGCGTCCTCGACGTCCCGTTTTCATTATTTAAAACAAGCATCAGTATGTGAACATGATTAGGCATAATAACGTATTTTTGAATTTGGATATGATTGTAATTTTCGCTTATCTCTTTAATACGTTTTTCTACAACTGCCCCATATTTCGATAATTGTACAGTCGGGACGTCGAGGACGCCGTCCCCTACAACGTTACCTAATATCTCATGTCTATCTTCAATGCATATTGTTATAAAATATGCATTTGCCTGTGAATAATCATATCCTGTTAATCTTATTTTTTTCCTCACAGGTAAATCCTTCATCTATTCTACGCCCCCCGCCGCGCCCATTTGCTCCCGCAGGATAAAAATGCAGTCGTTGAGCTTTGCCTGGCCGGTTACGACATCCTCCGCGTGGGTACGGCAGGACGGCGCCCCGCACGAGCCGCAGTCCAGGTCGGGGAGCTTGCCCGTAAGCTCGTCGATTTCGGTCATCATGCGCATTGCGTCGCCGATATCGTCCGAAAGCTTCATAACCCCCGCGTATTCCAGCGGCCTGTCCCAGGAGAAAGCCGCAAGCTCATCCTCTTCGCCTACATGGTTGAGCGACACGGGCAGGTATTTGCGCAGCTTTTGGATGCGCGCCTTTGCGACAAATGGGTTTTCGACCGTCAAAACGCCGCCTACACAGCCGCCGGGACAGGCGTTCAGCTCGATGAAATCAAGCCCGGTGAGCCTTTCGTCCTCAAGCTGGCTGAGGACAGCCATTACGTTTTCCATGCCGTCTGCGGCAAGGTACTGCTCCCTAATAAGCGCGGATGCCTCCCCGCCGCTGTTCGCCCAGCTTACGCCTATGATACCGCTTTCGGCGGCTACCTTGGGCGATGAGATTTTATTCATGCGCTCAAGTAGGCGCGGGTATATGTCGGAGATGGAAAGCACGCCGTCTATATACGAGCGCTCTGTACCGATCGGGTTTTTGGAGTCTGTAACTTTAGCGGGGCAGGGCGAGATGAAAAACACGCCGATTTGATCCTCCGCAATCCCGGTGCGCTCATGCGCGCGCGCCTTTGCAAGCTTGGCGGCGCTGTGCATGGGCGAGATCAGCGGCAGTACATTTTCTATCAGGTCGGGGAACCTCACGCTGATCATCCGCGCGATTACGGGGCAGGCCGAGCTTATAACCGGGGTTTTCAGCTTTCCCGCCTTCATCAGCTTGCGCGTTGCGTCGGAGATAAGCTCCGCGCATTTTGAAACCTCGAAAATTTCATCGAAGCCCATATCAAGCAGCCCCGTGAGGACATAATCTATGTCCGACAGGTTGTTGAACTGGCCGTAGAGCGCGGGGGCGGGCAGCGCGACCGTATGCGCAAAATCCCCGAGCCTGTCAAAGCTGTCAAAAATCGCGCGCTTCGCCCTGTGCGGGCAGACGCGGATGCACTCGCCGCAATCCGTACAGCGCTCCGATATAATGCGCGCCTTGCCCTCCCTCACGCGGATTGCCTGCGTGGGGCAGCGCTTGATGCAGTTTGTACAGCCCTTGCAGAGCTTTTCGTCCAATGTTACGCTGTGATAAGAATAATTCATCATAACCCTTAGCTCTTCACAGTAATATAAACTTTTGTGCCCACGCCGATTTCGCTTTCGATTCTCATCGCGTCGGTGTAGCGCTTCATGTTTGCAAGCCCCATGCCCGCGCCGAAACCCAGCGAGCGCACCTCGTCCGGGGCGGTGGAGTAGCCCTCCTGCATCGCAAGGCCGATATCGGCGATGCCGGGGCCTGTATCCTCCAGCAGGATATCAATGCGGTCGGGGTAGATTTCCGCCAGCACATAACCGCCGTTTGCGTGGATGACCATGTTGATTTCGCCTTCATACATTGCAATCGCGACGCGGCGTATGGCATCCGGGCTGTAGCCGATTTGCTTGAGCAGCGCCTTAACCTTTCCCGAAGCCTCCCCCGCGTGGGTAAAATCGGCACCGGAAACCTCATAGCGCTTTGTTACCTTTTCAGTCATATATCATCGGTGCCTCCCCCCAGCCCCTGCGCGTAGAGCCTTCCGCAGGCCGTGAACATCCTGTAGCGCGTGGAGATCAAAGCGATGCCCTTTGCCTTTGCAAGCCCCACGATATCCTCGCCCGGGACCTTCCCGCGCACAAAGACCACCGCCGGCATATCCAGCATTTCCGCCGTGCGAACAGTCTGCGGGTTTACAAGGCCGGTCAGCAGCATCGCCCTGTCTTTTACGTAGGCGAGCGCGTCGCTCATCATATCGCTGCCGCAGGCGGTAAGTATTTCTATTTCCTCGTTTTCGCAGAAAATTACATCCGCTTTAAGTATCTCGATTATTTTTTTCAGCTGCATGGCTGCCTTCCCTTCATTGCCGTTGTTGTACAGCCAGTATAGCATAAATATATCCCGCGCTCAAGTATGCGGACGATTTTCCAATTTCTATTTTCTATTTTCCATATTGCATGGCGGGTTATTTTTTGATATAATCTGAAATGTGAATACTGTGCCGGGGGGATAGCTGTGCGGGAGCTTTCGCTTAATGTGCTTGATGTGGCGCAAAATTGCATTACCGCGGGGGCGTCGCTCATAGAAATCTCCGTGGAGGAGGATACATCCGCCGCTTCTCTTGTCATCACTATCTCCGATGATGGAAAAGGTATGTCCCCCGAACAGGCGAAAAACGCCGCCGACCCATTTTATACCACCCGCACCACCCGGGATGTCGGGCTGGGGCTGCCGTTTTTTAAAATGTCCTGCGAGATGACGGCCGGTTCTTTTTCCATCGTATCCGCGCCCGGGCAGGGCACAACCGTTACCGCAAGCTACAACACCGGCCATATAGATATGGTCCCCATCGGCGATATGAGCGAAACCATACTGCTGCTTATATACGGCAGCCCGCACTTGGATTTCCTGTACAGCCGCACGCGGGACGGGGCGGGTTATACGCTGGATACGCGCCAAATACGCGGAGTTCTCGGCGGGGATGTGCCGCTCAACGACAACGACGTGGCACAGTGGCTGCGCGAATACTTAGCCGAACAGGAGAGTGAAAACCTATCATGAGCAGCCAATGCGTAAAAGACTGCTGCTGCCCCAGGACCGCCTGCAAAAATCACGGCCGCTGCTGCGACTGTGTTGCAAAGCACAGGGGGGAAGGCACAATGCCCTTCTGTATGTTCCCGGAAAATGAGGGCGATTACAGCTACGAGGGTTTTTACCGATACTTACACAAGCGTTTCGGGGAGCAGGACGCCCTTCGTTCTACTAATTCCTAATTCCTAATTTCTAACTACTATAAGGAGGTCAAGTTTAATGAAATCCCTGGATGAACTGAAAGCCCTGCGCGACAAAGCAAAAGCCAATATGACTATCCGCGAAGGCACGTCCGAAAGCACGCGCGTGGTCGTCGGGATGGCAACCTGCGGCATTGCGGCGGGCGCGCGCCCAATCCTGAGTACGCTGGTGCGCGAGGTCGCGGACGAAAAGCTGGAGGGCGTGGTAGTCGGGCAGACAGGCTGTATCGGCATTTGTATGTACGAACCGGTCGTGGAGGTCTTCGCCCCCGGCAAGCCAAAAGTAACCTATGTAAAAATGACGCCGGAAAAAGCCGTGGATGTTGTACGGCGGCATCTCAAGGGCGGGCAGGTCATCGCTGAATATACAATCGGCGCTGAAGCATAGAAGCTGTGTTCATAGCTTCTTAGAATACGGAGGAGATACATAAATGATAAGATCTCATGTTCTTGTGTGCGCCGGGACCGGCTGCACATCGTCCGGCAGTGAAAAGGTCGCCGCGGCTTTTGAGGCGGAGATAAACAAGGCCGGCTTGGCGGATGAGGTCCGCGTGGTAAAAACCGGCTGCTTCGGCCTTTGCGCCGTAGGGCCGATTGCGGTTGTTTACCCCGACGGCACGCTTTACGCCAATGTTACGCAGGAGGACTGCGCGGAAATCGTAAGCGAGCATCTGCTGAAGGGCAGGCCGGTCACGCGCCTGGTCTATGACGAAACCGTGCAGGGCGATACGGTCACATCCCTGGAAGAAACCGGCTTCTACAAAAAACAAGTGCGCATCGCGCTGGCAAACTGCGGGATAATCGACCCCGAGGACATCAGCGAGTATATCGCCATGGACGGCTACCAGGCGCTGGGCAAGGTCCTGACTGAAATGACGCCCGGTGAAGTCATCGATGTGATTAAGGCATCCGGGCTTCGCGGGCGCGGCGGCGCGGGTTTCCCCACCGGCTTGAAATGGAGCTTCGCGGCAGCACAGCCCCCCGGCAAAAAATACGTGGCCTGCAACGCCGACGAAGGCGACCCGGGCGCGTTTATGGACCGCTCCGTGCTGGAAGGCGACCCCCATGTGCTGATAGAAGCCATGGCAATCGCCGGTTACGCGATCGGCGCCGACCAAGGCGTTGTGTATGTGCGCGCGGAATACCCCATAGCGGTGAAGCGCTTGCAGATCGCCGTTGACCAGGCGCGCGAGCAGGGCCTGCTCGGCGATAATATTTTGGGTACCGGCTTTAGCTTTGACATGGAGCTTCGCCTTGGCGCGGGCGCGTTCGTCTGCGGTGAGGAAACCGCGCTTCTCACATCCATCGAGGGCAACCGCGGTGAGCCGCGCCCACGCCCGCCCTTCCCTGCGGTCAAGGGTTTGTTCGGCAAGCCCACTGTCCTCAATAACGTGGAAACCTACGCCAATATCCCGCCTATCATCCTAAAGGGCGCGGAGTGGTTCAGCTCAATCGGCACGGAAAAATCAAAAGGCACCAAAGTTTTCGCGCTGGGCGGCAAAGTAAACAATGTCGGTTTAGTGGAAGTCCCCATGGGCATTACACTGCGCGAAATCGTTGAGGAAATCGGCGGCGGCATCCCCAACGGCAAAAAGTTCAAAGCCGCGCAGACAGGCGGACCATCGGGCGGTTGCATCCCTTCAAGCCTTATGGACATAAAAATCGACTACGACAATTTGATGGAAATCGGCTCTATGATGGGCTCGGGCGGGCTTATCGTAATGGACGAGGACAACTGCATGGTCGATATGTCGCGCTTCTTCCTGGAATTTACAGAAGAGGAAAGCTGCGGCAAATGCACGCCCTGCCGCATAGGCACAAAGCGGCTGTTTGAAATCCTTACTAAAATCACCGAGGGCAAAGGCACAATGGAGGACCTCGACAAGATGGAGGCACTGTGCTACTACATAAAGGATAATTCGCTTTGCGGCCTGGGGCAGACAGCGCCGAACCCCGTGCTTTCGATGTACCGTTATTTCAAGGATGAGTACATCGCCCATGTCCGCGACAAAAAATGCCCGTCCGGCGTGTGTAAAGACCTTCTCAGCTTTACGATCATCGCGGAAAAATGCATTGGCTGTACGCTTTGCAAAAGGGTCTGCCCGGTGGGCTGTATCTCCGGCAATGTCAAGGAAGCCCATGTTATCGACCAGGACAAGTGCATTAAATGCGGCGCCTGTGTAGAAAAGTGCAAACCAAAAGCCATAATAAAGGCTTAATGAAAGGGGGAGAAAAGTTTGGAAACCGTAAACATAAAAATCAACAACCGCCCGTATACGGCAAATAAAAGCGACACAATCCTGGAAGCCGCAAAGGGGGCGGGGATAGAGATACCAACCCTTTGCTATCTGAAGGAGATCAACCAGATAGGCGCCTGCCGAATCTGCAATGTGGAGGTTAAGGGCGCGCGCTCCCTGGCGGCGGCGTGTACTTATCCCGTGGCGGAGGGCATGGAAATCTTCACCGATACGCCGAAGGTCCACGCGGACAGGCGGATTACGCTGGAGCTTATCCTCTCCGCGCATGACCGCAAGTGCCTCAGCTGTGTGCGCTCCGGGAATTGCGAGCTGCAAAGGCTCTGCCACCTATTCGGCGTGGATGACGAGAACGCCTTTGAGGGCGAGAACCATAACTACGATATCGACGGTTCCGCTGCGCATATGACGCGCGACAACAACAAATGCATACTGTGCCGCCGCTGTGTTGCCGCGTGCGGGAAAATGCAGGGCGTAAGCGTAATCGGCCCGAATGACCGCGGCTTTGCAACGCACATCGGCTGTGCATTCGATATGAATTTGGACGAGGTGCCGTGCGTATCCTGCGGCCAGTGCATCGTGGCCTGCCCGACTGCCGCAATCGCCGAAAAGGACGAAACCGGAAAAGTTTGGGACGCGCTTGCAAACCCGGACCTGCACGTGGTTGTACAGACAGCGCCGTCCATCCGCGCTACAATCGGCGAGGATTTCGGGCTACCGATCGGCACCGACTGCACCGGCAAAATGGCGGCCGCCTTAAAACGACTGGGCTTTGACGGCGTTTACGACACCAACTTCGCCGCCGACCTGACTGTTTTAGAAGAGGCAAACGAGCTGATCGAGCGCGTCACAAAAGGCAAGGGGCCGCTTCCGCTGATCACGTCCTGCTCCCCCGGCTGGGTAAAATACTGCGAGCATTTCTTCCCGGAATTTGTCCCGAATTTATCGTCGTGCAAATCGCCGCAGCAGATGTTCGGCGCGGTGTATAAAACCTGGTACGCGCAAAAACACGGCATCGACCCGAAAAATATCTTCGTGGTGGGCGTAATGCCCTGTACCGCCAAAAAGTTTGAAGTAAACCGCGAAGACGAAAACGCCGCGGGCGTCCCCGATTGCGACGTTGCGCTGACCACCCGCGAAATTTCCCGCATGATAAAGCGCGCCGGTATTGAGTTCGCAAACCTCGCCGATGAGGATTTCGACGACCCGCTGGGCGTAGCGACAGGCGCGGGGCAGATTTTCGGCACAAGCGGCGGCGTTATGGAGGCGGCGCTGCGTACCGCGGCGGAAACGCTTGAGGGAAAACCGGTCGGCAGTGTGGATTTCACGGATGTGCGCGGCTTTGACGGCGTAAAGGAGGCGTCCTACAACATTGCGGGCATGGTTGTAAATGTAGCGGTGGCGTCCGGCTTAGCCAACGCGAAGGCGCTGCTGGAGCGCGTAAAGAGCGGCGAAAAGCAGTACCATTTCATCGAGATTATGGCGTGCCCCGGCGGTTGCATAAACGGCGGCGGCCAGCCTGTACAGTCCGCCCATGTGCGCAATTTCACCGACCTCAAAAGCCTGCGCGCAAAGGTCCTGTACAACCAGGACAGTTCAAACAAGCTGCGCAAAGCCCACGACAGCCCCATCATCAAAATGCTGTACAGCGAATTTTTCGGTAGCCCCGGCAGCCATAAAGCGCATGAGATTTTGCACACTAGCTATAAAGTGCGCGGGAATTACAGCTGATAGGCTAACGCAGGATTTAGGAAGGGCGGGTGCTTACTCCCGCCCTTCCTTATTTACCGCAACATTATATTCAATACATCGTAGGGGCGGCAGATTGCCGCCCGCTTTTTGCCCCCTTCGTGCGCGAAGGGGGCAGGGACAGGGCAAAGGCAAAACACCCGTCATCACTGCGAAAAATCGCAGTGATGCCACCCTCTTTAAAAAAGAGGGTAAGGCTACAACAAGATTTATTCTTTCATAAAAAGCACAAAACAACTGTAGGACGTACCCTCTTTTTTAAAGAGGGTGGCACAAAGCCGAATAAATTCGGCTTTGTGCCGGGTGTTTTGGTGTTTTGGTAAATACTGACGGCGGGGGCAAGCCCCCGCCCTACGGTGCATTATGAACTATGAATTACCCTGAAACCTTACTTTCCTGTAACCTTAATCCTGCGAAGCTGTGCCGCTCTGCCTTTTTAATGACAAGCGCGCCATCTTCCGCGCTGACAAGCATAATGTCCCCGGCGGAAAATTCGCCTTCCAGTATGCGCTCCGCCGCGATATCCTCCAGCCCCGACTGTATCGCCCTGCGCAGCGGCCTTGCGCCGTACACGGGGTCGAAGCCCTTGTCCGCCAGGAAATCCAGCGCGGCATCGTCCGCCAACAGCCCGATCTCAAGCTCCGCCATGCGCTTTTCAAGGTCGCGCAGCATGATCCTTGCAATCTCGCGGATATTGTCTTTGCTTAGCTGATGGAACACAACCGCGTCGTCGATCCTGTTGAGGAATTCCGGCTTGAAGGTTTCTTTAAGCTCCTTCATCACTTTTTCCTTTATCTCGGAAAGCGGGCGGGTTTCTGTATCTGTGGCTTGCGCAACGCTGAAGCCCGGCGCGGCGCGCTTGTCCGTTATGCTCCTCGCCCCGATGTTTGAGGTCATAACGACAATCGCGTGCTTGAAATCCACCTTCCTGCCGTGGGAATCGGTAAGGCGTCCATCCTCCATGATTTGCAAAAGTATGCTCCAGACATCGGGGTGCGCCTTTTCAATCTCATCAAAAAGAACGACGCTGTAGGGCCTTCTCCTTATTTTTTCCGTGAGCTGCCCCGCCTCGTCATAGCCTACATATCCCGGCGGCGAGCCGATTAGCTTTGATACCGTGTGGCGCTCCATAAACTCGGACATATCCACGCGGATGATCGCGTCCTCATCCCTAAACAGCGTTTCGGCAAGCGCCTTGCAAAGCTCTGTTTTGCCGACGCCCGTGGGGCCGAGGAACAAAAAGCTGCCAAGCGGCCTGCGCGGGTCCTTCAGCCCGACGCGCCCCCTGCGGATTGCCTTTGATACCGCTGTTACGGCTTCATCCTGCCCGATGACGCGCGTGTGAAGCTCTTCTTCCATTTTCACAAGGCGCGCGCTTTCGTCCTCTGTCAGCATTGTCACCGGGATGCCCGTCCACGCGGAAACCACGGACGCGATATCCTCCGGCGTTACGGTGGACGACTGCGCTTCCCGCCAGCTGCCAAGTGAGCTGTCAAGCTCGCCGCGCATTTGCGCCTGCCTGTCGCGGATTTCCGCCGCAAGCTCAAAATCCTGGGCGCGGGCGGCGGCGGATTTATCCGCGTTGAGAGCCTCGATTTCCTGTTCCTTTTCTTTGAACTCCTGCGGTATGGTAAGCTTTCGGGTACGAACGCGGGATGCGGCTTCATCGACCAGGTCGATTGCCTTGTCGGGGAGATAGCGGTCCTGGATATACCGCGCGGAAAGCAAAACCGCGGCTTCTATCGCTTGGGTTGTTATCGTAAGCTTGTGGTGGTCCTCGTAACGCGCGCGCAGCCCCAAAAGGATCGCTTGCGCGTCCTCTTTGGAAGGCTCCTCTATTGTAATGGATTGGAAGCGGCGCTCCAGCGCGGCGTCTTTTTCTATGTGCTTGCGGTATTCGGCAAGCGTTGTCGCGCCGATAACCTGGACTTCGCCGCGGCTCAGTGCGGGTTTCAGGATATTCGCGGCATCCATTGCGCCTTCGGACGCGCCCGCGCCAATTATCGTGTGAAGCTCGTCAATGAACAAAATAACATTCCCGGCGTTTGCCGCGTCCTCGATGGAGCTTTTTATGCGCTCCTCAAAATCGCCCCGGAATTTCGCGCCGGACAGCATTTTTGTAAGGTCCAATGAAACAAGCCGCTTCCCCGCCAAATTCTCCGGGACATCGCCGGAGATTATGCGCTGTGCAAGCCCTTCGCCGATCGCGGTTTTGCCCACACCCGGCTCGCCGATCAGCACGGGGTTATTTTTTGTGCGGCGGGAAAGGATTTGAACCGTGCGCGAAATTTCCGTTTCCCGCCCGATTACGGGGTCAAGGCGGTTTTCCGCCGCCGCTTTTGTAAGGTCGAGGCTGTATTTGTCAAGGGATTTGGTTTCGCGCTTCTTTTCTGCGGGAGGGGCGGCGGTAACGACACGCGGCCAGGTTTTGTTGAGCTGGCGCAGAAGCTCGGAGGTCAGTTTGCTCAAGCTTCCCCCCGTGGAAACAATAATCCGCGCGGCAATGCTGTTCCTCTCCTGCAAAATGCCCAGCAGGATATGCTCCGGGTCTACTTTTTTATGGCCGAGCTTTTGCGCCTGGGATTCCGCGCTTTCGATTACGCGCGCGGCATCCGGCGTAAGCCCCTGCACACGGTCGCCGCCGGGGCCGCCGGCGCTGCCGAATTTCTCGATGATGTCGCGGATCAGCTTATAATCCAGGCCGCAATCGCGCAGGGCTTTCCCCGCCGCACTTTTCTCGTCTTTTGATAAGCTGTGCAGGATATGGTCGCTGCCTACAAAACCGTGTGTAAGCTCAGACGCCAGGTGATACGCCCCTTGCATAATTTGCTTGGAATGGTCGGAAAAGTATTCTCTATGTGCCATTTATGTAATCTCCCGATTTTTAAATAGTATTATTTTGGGTTTTTGCCGCATACGGCTTCGATTTCATCGCGAAGCCCTGCGGCGGATTCGTAATCCTCGGCGGCTACGGCGGCCTCAAGTCGGCGGCGCAGCTCGTTAAGCCTGCGGCGCGCGCGGATATGCTCGCCCACATCCTCCGGGAATGGGGAATCGCCATGCTTTAAACCGGAAAGCTCGTCCTCCGGCGGCGGGCCGTCCGGCCGCAGAGCATCCATCATCCCCGCGGCATAGAGCTTTAATCTTTTGATGCAGACCGGGCACAGGCCGATATCCCCCGCCTGGCCTAAGATGTTTATGTACAGGCGCTGCTGGACCTCATTTTTACCGCAGCATTGACATTTCATGTTTAGGGTTTCCTTTCTCCGGGATAAGAAATAAGCTTTCTATAACATATATCGTCCGCGCGCGGCGGTTTTCAACCTCCCGCAGATATTACCAGCCTTCGGCAGGATTTAGGTTTTAGGTTATAGGTTTTAGGAGAGGGTATGTAGGGGCGGGCTTCCATGCCCGCCCGCGCATATTCGGTTCGGGTTTAACGGTCGGGGATGGAACCCCGACCCTACGAACTCCCCCCGTCCCCTCCTGTCCATCCCCCCCCCGAGGGGGGCCTTTTCTCCCTCTCCTTTGGACGGGGGGCGGGGGGGCC
>WRLS01000039.1 GCA_009776345.1 Oscillospiraceae bacterium
CGCCCTCCAGCGCGCCGGAAAGCTTTGCCTTCGGCATATCGTGCTGATACTGCCCAACGCCTATAGCCTTTGGGTCTATCTTGACAAGCTCCGCCAATGGGTCCTGTATGCGCCTTGCGATCGAAACCGCGCTTCGCAGGCTCACGTCAAACTCCGGGAATTCCTCAGCCGCGAGTTTTGACGCGGAATAAACCGAAGCCCCGGCCTCGCTTACCACCATGTACGAAACGCGTCCGTCAATCTCCCCGATAAGCCCCGCGACAAAGCTTTCCGACTCGCGCGAAGCCGTGCCGTTCCCGATTGATATTACCGTAACGCCGTGCTTTTTGATGAGCGCCTTTAATATGCGCGACGCTTCCTCGACCTTTTTTTGCGGCGGCGTGGGATAGACCACCACTGTATCCAGCACTCGGCCGGTCGCGTCCACCACGGCGATTTTACAGCCGGTGCGGTAGGCGGGGTCCAGCCCCAGCACAACGCGGTCCTTTACGGGCGGCTGCATGAGGAGCTGCTGTAGATTCTCGCCGAAAACTTTGATCGCCGCGTCCGCCGCCCTCTCCGTCAAAACGCCGCGGATTTCATTTTCCAAAGACGGGAAAACCAGCCGCGAATAAGCGTCCGCCCCGGCATCCAGCAAATACTGCTTTGCGGGGGACTCGCCTGTAACCAGCCGGTCGTATATTATATCTAGCGGCTGACTGCTGTCGGCTTCCAGCGAAACCTTAAGGAAGCCTTCGCGCTCGCCGCGGTCGATCGCCAGTATCCGATAGCCCGGTATGCGCGCCGCCGCCTCGTCAAAATCGTAATAATTGGCGTATACACTGTCCTCGTCCTTTGCGGCAACTGTCACGACCCTGCCCGTGCGCATAAGATACGCGCGGAGCTTTCCGCGGACATCGGCGTCGTCCGAAACTGTTTCCGCGATAATATCCATCGCGCCCGCCAATGCGGCTTCGCTGTCCGGCACGCCTTTTTCTTCGTCAACATATTTTTCGGCTTCGGCGGCGGGATCGCTGTCTTTTTTCTGTTCAAGCAAATAAAGCGCCAATGGCTCCAAGCCGCGCTCCTTTGCCATGCTTGCGCGCGTCCTTCTTTTTGGGCGGTAGGGGCGGTATAAATCCTCCACCTCAACCAGCACGGCGGCTTTCCCGATCGCCGCGAGAAGCTCCGGCGTCATCTGCCCCATGCCTTCAATAGAGGATATGACCTCCTCCTTGCGCTTTGCGAGGTTTTCCAGATACGCCAGCCGCTCACCAAACTCCCGCAGCTGTGTATCGTCCAGGCTGCCTGTCTGCTCCTTGCGGTAACGCGCGATGAAGGGTATGGTTGCGCCCTCCGCCAACAGCCCGACGGTGTTTTCCGCCTGCCACTGCTGAATATTCAGCTCCCGTGATAATTGCCGTATGATTTGTTCGGTCATAATTTAGGACCCCTTATAGAGATTAGAGATTGGAAATTAGAGATTAGTAAGGGAAGAAATTGTCCGTTTCGTCCTTTTCCTGAAACCTGAAACCTTATTCCTAAAACCTGCGAAGCACGGGGTCTCCCCGGCGCGTTTGCTTCTTTGCGCGAGCAAAGAAGAGCCTCCGCGGCCCCGGCGGTGAAAAATAACTGAAGATGAAAGTGTGTTAAAAACCGCCCGGGCGCTTCTCGCGCTGCATCAACTGCGATACCCATGCTTTGATTTAAGAAATTATAACACAAAATACCGGGAATAGCAAATGAAATACAGCTATATACTTGCTGTTTTCACGCTGAACAATTATAATAATAATACAAACAAAATATCTTTGCGGGCGGCAGGCTGCCGCCCCTACATGAAAAAACGGGGGCGGGCGTTGTATGTGCGGGTATATCATCGGCGTGGACGCGGGCGGGACGAAAACAAACGCGCGGCTCTATAGCCGGTCCGGGCGGGAGCTGTACTGCGCGGATAGCGGCCCGGGCAATATTTTATCGGACCGGGATTTGGCGTTTCGGAGCATACGGGAAGCGGTTGCCGCTTGCTTGGGGAATGTCCCGGAGCAGGGCGAGGCATACATAATGGTTGGCGCGGCGGGCATCACAGCAGGCACGAACCGGTGGGCCCTGCTCGAGTTTCTGTGCGGGGAATTCCCCGGCTGTGTGATAAACGCGGAGTCTGACGGGCTGCTGGCGGTCTACGGCAAGCTAAGAGGGCGGGACGGCATACTCGTGGTATCCGGCACCGGTTCAATCGCCTACGGCAAGCTCGGGGGAAAAAGCGAGCGCGCGGGTGGATGGGGGCAGATTTTGGGCGATGAGGGCAGCGCATATCACATCGCCGTAAACGCACTTAGGGAAGTGACCCGCGCTTATGACGAAAACCGGGAGTACGGCGCCTGCTCCCTTGCGATACTGCGCGAACTTGGCACAGATGTTTTCGGGCTTGCGGCATTTGCCGCTTCCCATACAAAAAGCGAGGTCGCGGCGCTTTCCCGTATTGTAGCCGAACAGGCGGCAAACGGCGATAAACAGGCGGAGGAGATACTGCGGGGGGCGGGGCGGCAGTTGGCGGGGCTTGCCAAAAAAATCTACTTGAAAACCGGGTTTACGGCAGTCGCCGCTGTTGCTGTCGGCGGGAGCGTGCTGGAAAACGACAAAATAGCCCGCCCTGCATTTGAGCAGTCGCTGGAGCCGACAAAATTTTTTATTCTGGGGGATACCCCACCCGCCGCAATGGGGGCGTATTACTACTATAATAGTATGGAGGCGGAAAAATGAAAATCGAAAACGGCATTGACCAAACCGAGGAAATAAAAAAAGCCCTTTCCGGGGCGCGGGTCGGGCTTGTCACCGCACCGGCGGGGGTAAACCGCGGGCTGGTCCACAGCGCGGATATCCTGCCGGGGCTATGCGATCTGCGGGTTTTGTTTTCACCGGAACACGGCGTGCGCGGCGACAAAGCCGCCGGTGAAAAGGTAGAGGATATGACAGACGGGCGCACGGGGCTTACCGCCTACAGCATTTACGGCTCCGGCCACAGGCCCACCGCCGAAATGCTCGGGCTTGTTGATATTGTTGTTATCGACCTTTTTGATATAGGCTGCCGGTATTATACTTTTATTTCCACTTTGCGCAATGTTATGGAAGAATGTGCGCGGCATGAAAAAAAGGTTGTAGTCCTCGACCGTGTAAACCCGATAAACGGCGTTACAGTAGAAGGCAACCTTCTTGATATGCGTTTTTCATCCTTTGTCGGCACAGCGCCGATCCCGCAGCGCCACGGGATGACAATCGGCGAGCTTGCTTTGCTTATGCAGGGCGAATACGATATAAACTGCGCGCTTGACGTAATAAAAACAAGCGGCTGGGACAGGGGGCTGTATTATGACCGTTGCGGGCTTTTATGGATCAACCCAAGCCCGAACATACCAACCTGTGAAACCGCGCTGCTTTATCCCGGCACCTGTCTTTTCGAGGGTACGAATTTATCAGAAGGGCGCGGCACAACCAAGCCTTTTGAATGGATCGGCGCGCCTTGGCTGGACGCTTACCGGGCGGCGGACAGCCTGAACAATCTGCAATTGCCGGGGATAATATTCCGCCCAGTGTACTTTACGCCCACAGCCTCAAAGCACGCGGGCGTGCCGTGCCAAGGCGTACAGGCGCATATCACGGACAGGGACAGCTTCCTGCCCGTGGAAACCGGGATAAAAATGCTGTTTGCGCTAAAAGAACTCAGCGGTGGGGAGTTTAGCTGGATTGAAAATAGCGGCAGATACTTCATCGACCTGCTTGCAGGGACAGACCGCCTGCGCGACCCCAATCTTTGCGTCGAAGGCTTATTGGAGGATTGGCGGAGCGATGCCGAAATTTTTATGCGGCAGAGGGGGAAGTACATTAAGGTCTAATAAACTCATCCCTGTTTATAACCGGTCAACTTAAAAACAGTTTACTGTTTTTAAGTCGCGGCATACGCCGCGCGCCGCCAAAGGCGGCGTTGACCTTGTTGCATAGTCAGTCGCACACCGTTGGTGTGCCCGTGGGCAAAGCCCACGGTTTCAAAACGGTAAACCGTTTTGAAATTGACTGACTATATTATACACAATTTTGCGGAAAACGCAATATGCCGCGGGAAAAAAATCTTCACAATATTTTTTTCAAATCGGCGGCAGCGGGATTTTTAAGATTTGGCCGTATGTAATGCTCGGGCCGGTCAGGCTGTTCAGCGCGATGATTGCGTCCATTGTTGTCCCGAAGGTTTGGGCGATGGTCCATAATGTGTCGCCGTTTTGTACAGAATAGCTGAAATACGGCAGCGGTACAGGCGGCGGGAAAAGCTCGGCAAGCGAGATTAAAATCCCGCGCGCGGCGGCATCGGCGTATTCGCTGAAGCTTTGATCGAACAGCTCGTTATCCCGTTCATTTGTGATATAGCCAAGCTCAAGCATCATAGCCGGGGCATATGTTTCCCTTAGCACCGCGTAATTGCCTTGCCTGACCCCGCCGTTGCTCTGTACGCCGGCACTGATGATTTCCCCGTGGACAATTTGCGCGTTTCTTATCCTGAGGGCATCCGCGCCGTTTTGGATGTATGTTTCCACGCCGTTTGCCCCGGGGCTGTTGCTTGAGTTCCTATGTACGGAAACAAAGATATCCGCGCCGTTTTGGTTCGAGATTTCGCTTCTCTGCGCAAGTGGTATGAACACATCCGTATATCTTGTCATAATCACCTGCTGCCCGCACGCCAGCAGCCTTTCCCGGATGGCAAGCGCCATCCGCAGGTTGTCGTCCTTTTCCATCCTGCCCTCGTAAACCGCGCCGGGGTCGGTTCCGCCATGCCCCGCGTCAATTACGATGACCGACTGCATGAGCGCGGGGGCGGGGATCATCAGCCTCCATCCGATTAGAATTAAATCGCCTGTTAAATTATTGAGCGATTTGATCTCGCCTACCGTGGTCCCGAACCGGTGCGACAGCAGCCAGAGCGTATCGCCGGGTTGGACGGTGTATGCAATGTATCTTACCGGTATCATGCGCATATTATCATTCCCTCCTCGTTCAATGAGTAATACTTCCATATAACATAATAATCAGCAGCCCCGAAAATGTTCAGAAAACATTCCCGGGGCCGCTGATTTTTTTTGATATTATCCTTTTATAATCCTTCTTATGAAACGTAACAGCCTTGATACCACCGTATCCCTTTGTAATATAAGCCCGCGTGGAGGAGAAATGGTCAGCGCACGGCTTTTGTGCCGCCTACTCCTCTGCGGCGTAGCGAAAAAATGGGCTTTCTGTTACACCGCTTTCCTCTTCCGCATTTTCCGGGATGCCGGTGCCTTCATCAAAATCTGCTTCGGCGACGACAAGCGGGGGCATACCCATCATTTTATTTTGGGTCTCGTCGATTTCCGCGCTCAGCTGCCCCGCCTTGTCGTGCATTTCCTCAAGCGCCTTCACCATAATACTTTGCAAATGTGAGATGTCCGTGCGGAAAACGGAATATTTCTCATATGCGCGGTCGATAGACCTTTGCGCGTCGTCTGTCATGCGTAATGCTTCCTGTTTTGCGTCTTCGCCTATTCCTTGAGCGTTCCGGTCTGCTTCGGCTATAATTTCTTCCGCCTTTACTTTGGCTTCCGTTATTACCGCTTCCGCCTTTTCCCGCGCGGTTTGCACGGTGCGTTCGCTTTCTGTGCGGGTGTCGATAATCATCCTGCCGATTTGGGCGGATGCCTGTTCGATCTCCGCCTTTGCCTTCTCGAGCGATTTACTGCTTTCCAGTATCTCATTGCTTCTTTTGATGCAGCTGTCCATTTCCCGCGCGTGTTCCTCCGCGATCTGCTGGAGCGTGCGGATTTCATCCTCGCGCGCGGTTACAAGCTCGGTAAGCTCTATACAGCGCTGACGCTCGCCCTCCAGCTCGGCGCGCATACGCAGGGCCTCGGCGCCCGCGGCATCGAGTTCCTCCCGCATTTTGGCGTTTTCATCCGAAAGCTCCCGGACCTTCCCCTCCAGCCTGTCATTTGACTCCTCGGCTTTTTGGGTTAGGCTGTAAACATAATCCAGGACCGATTTCTTTTCAAACCCGCCGAATGCCGCGTTTTTAAATACTACTTGCTGATCCACTAAAACCCACACTCCTTTTGCGTATATGTATGTAAGGGAAAACTTATACTTCGCGTACTTCGCGGTGGTCATTTTTGCCTTGCGCTGTCGCGCAGGGCCTGCCTTGTCGCGCGGACATCCGCAAGCGACCGTGTAACGGTTTCCTCTGTAGAGCGGAGAAGCTCATCCGAAAAATTGTACGCCGCCTGTCTGATTTCACGCGATTTGACCTGCGCCTGGGTTAAAATATCGGACGCGCGGGTCTGCGCCTCCTTCACCACTTCCTCATGGGCGATCAGCGCCTTTGAGCGCTCCTCCGCCTTGCGGATCAGGGCCTCGCTTTCTAACTTGGCGTCGCCTATAATATCCGCCCTGTCCGCTACTATCGCCTTCGCCTGCTTAATCTCCGTAGGCAGGTTTATGCGGATATCGTCAATCATGTCACGGATTTTTTCAGCGTCCACCACGCTCCGGCCGCCTGTCATTGGCAGCGACCATGATTTGTCGAGCATCTCATCCATACTGTTTAGGATATCCTCTATCGCCATTACTTAGCCGGCTTCCGAAAAAGCCGCCCCCCTCCCTTTTTTTTAAGTATCCGCGGATATCTGGTTCCTAAATTTGCCCTGGAGCCTAAGACGGATATCCGCCAGCAGCTCCGGTGGCACAAACGCGGAGATATCGCCGTCAAATGCCGCCACCTGCTTTACAAGGCTGGAGTTCAGGTACATATTTTCCGCCGTTGTAGTCAGGAAAAGCGTTTCCGCCTCCGGCACCAGCTTTTTGTTCGTGAGCGCCATCTGGAATTCGTATTCGAAATCCGACATCGCCCGCAGCCCTTTCACGATGCCTACGGCCCCCGCGCTTCTCACATAATCGGCGAGAAGCCCTAAGTGTGAATCAACCTTCACATTCGGCAGGTGCGCGGTACATTTTACCAGCATTGCCGCACGCTCCTGCGCGGTGAAGGACGGCTGTTTCATCGGGTTGCTGCTCACCAGCGCGATAACTTCGTCAAACAGCCCGCTCGCGCGTGTAATTATGTCCAAGTGCCCCAGTGTAACCGGGTCAAAGCTGCCCGGGTAGATCACCTTACGCATTTATCATCCTGCTTTCCGGGAAATCATTGCCTGTACTGTGCAATCTTTGTCTTGCCGTAGCGGTAAGACCGGTAGAGTAAAAACTCCCCCGCGGATTCCGGCACATCTTCATTGAGTTCAGTTTCGATGACGATCACGCCGTTTTCCCGCATGACCCGTGCAACCGGGGGCAGCGCCTTTTCAAGAAGCCCGGATTTATACGGAGGGTCGAGGAACGCCACGTCAAACAGGCCGGGCGCGCTTTGTAAAAATAGTACGGCATCGGTTTTTATCAGCTTAGCTTTATCCGCAAACCCGGCGTGTTCCAAATTGGCGAGGATAACCTGCCATGCCGGTTTTGCGTTTTCCACGAACACACAGGAGCGCGCCCCGCGCGAAAGCGCCTCTATGCCCATCTGCCCGGACCCCGCGAAAATATCCAGCACCGCGGCGCCTTCGACCTCGAATTGGATCATGCTGAATACCGCTTCCTTGACCAGCTCAGACGTTGGCCTTGTGTCCTGACCGGGCGGGGCGGCAAGGCGCCTGCCGCGGCCGGAGCCTGTGATGATACGCATTTGCTTCGCGCCCCCCGCATAACTCTTTAATCCTATACTATTATGGCGAATTTAACCTGTATTGTCAATCTTTTCGTACACACTGAAAAGAAAAAATAAAAAATAGCGCCAAAACTATTGTCTTTTCGGGTTTTATTTGTTAAAGTAATATAGGTGGAATAGAATATTGCTGTGGAATTGCCGTACAAGGGGCTTTAAGGTTATTTTATGATAAAGGGGCCGGGGGACAAATGAATTTTGGCATAGATAACGACGACGAGAAGGTCGTCAACATAAAAGTGGTCGGCGTGGGCGGTGCCGGGGGCAACGCCGTCAATAGGATGATTGAGGCTTCGCTTGAAAGCGTCGATTTTATCTCAATAAATACGGACAGCCAGGCGCTTAGCGCTAACAAGGCCACTTTGAAGCTTCACATCGGCGAAAAGCTTACAAAGGGCAAGGGCGCGGGCGGCTTCCCCGAAAGGGGTGCAAAAGCGGCGGAGGAAAACGCGGAGGAGATAACCGCGGCAATCCGTGACGCGGATATGGTCTTTATCACCGCCGGGATGGGCGGCGGCACAGGCACGGGGGCCGCGCCGCTTGTCGCCCAAATCGCCCATGAGATGGGCGTGCTGACCATCGGCATAGTCACAAAGCCGTTTTCGTTCGAGGGCAAACGCCGCATGGAGCAGGCCGAGCAGGGCGTTGCCGCGCTGAAGGAAAGCGTGGACGCGCTCCTTGTTATCCCCAATGAGCGGCTGAAGCTTGTTTCCGAGCAGAAAATCACGCTTAAAAACGCGTTTACCGCCGCCGACGATGTGCTTCGCCAGGGCGTCCAAAGCATCTCCGACCTTATCAATGTCCCCGGGATCGTCAACCTGGACTTTGCCGATGTCACTTCGATTATGAAGGATGCCGGCTATGCGCACATGGGCGTTGGGCGCGCGTCCGGCAAGGACAAGGCGCAAATGGCGGCTACACAGGCAATTTCTTCCCCGCTTCTGGAAACATCTATAAAAGGCGCGACCGGGGTAATCATAAATATAACCGCGTCCGATGATGTTGACCTGGATGATGTCGACCTCGCGGCGTCCATGATACATGGACAAGCCCACCCGGACGTAAACCTAATCTGGGGCGCGGCGCTGGATTCAAAGCTAAATGACGAGATGATCGTCACCGTAATCGCGACAGGGTTTGAGGAAGCGGACGTTAGGCCCGTCCGCACCGCCCCAAGGGCAGGCATTGCCGAGGACGCGGCGAAAGCTGTCCCCGGCAGCGAAATTGACCTGGACGCGCAGGATATCGACGATGATGACCAGGGGTTTTACGATATAATGGCACTGTTCAACAACAAAAATAAATAATCCGCCGCGGCTGTGTCCGGCCCCGCTGAGAAAATAGCGGGGCGCGCGCTTCGGCGTATTTGCGCGCCTGTAGCTCAGTGGATAGAGCACCGGCCTCCGGAGCCGGGAGCGTAGGTTCGATTCCTATCAGGCGTACTGCCTGCGGCAGGATTTAGGTTTTAGGTTATAGGTTTTAGGGAAGGGAAGAAGTTTGCCGCTTCTTCCCTTACTATATCCCGAAACCTTAAATCTGACCGGCTACGCCCGTCAACAACTCCTCCGCCGTATCATAATCGAAATCCTCGATGCATCGGCGGATTTTTTCCAGCACTGCGTCTAAATCGCCGCCGTAACTGCGGGATGTGATTTCTTCCATAAGCCCGAGCGCCAATCCCCCCTCCAGGTTTTCGATGTACCCCAGAACCGCGGAGGCATCGCTTTTTAAGGCGGCGCGCTGAGCATCGGTTGCGGCGGCTTTCTTAACGGTTTCACGCGCGGGGATGCTTTCCTCAAGCCGCTTGTGAAGAAGCTTCAGCTCGCCGCAGAAAGCGCCGATATTATTTTTTATATAGGGGATGTCACGGTTTATAGCCGCAAGCTCCAACAGCCTTGCCGCTTCCGCAAGCGAGGCCGCGCCGATATTCGCAAGCCCTCCCCTTTCGCCGTGGATGCGTATGCGCAGGTCATCCCACCTGCCTTCACTTACATAAGCCGGCAGGATATCCAATGTGCTGCTTACACTGCCCATAAAGGTTTGCAGGATACGAAGGTAAACATCCTCGTCGCCGCCGATTTGTCTTAATGTACTGCTTATTTCCAGTCCGCTGTGTTCACTTGCCCTGCGTAAAACTTCGCTTTTCAGCGGCGGCTCGGCGGTGTGCGCAGGGTGGGGCTGCAGCCCCGGTTCCCCCAGCCCGATCCAGCGTAAAAGCGCCTCGCCCAAACTATTGTCTTCAAGCGGCTTTGACAGATAATCGGACATCCCTTTATCTACAAAAAAATCTTTTATGCCGGGGGATTCATTAGCGGTAAGTGCGATAATCGGCACTGCCGCATATTTGCCGCCCAGCTTTCGGATTGCGGCGGCGGTTTCTATCCCGTCCATATCCGGCATTATGTGATCCATAAAAATTATATCAAAATCCGTTTCGCGCGCCCTGTCCAGCGCGGATATGCCGTCGGGCGCTGTAGTAACAGACAGCCCGTGATGTGAAAGTATCGACCGTGCCATCAAAAGACTGATCTCATTGTCATCGACCAGAAGGGCACGCGCCCCCACGGGGTTTTCACCCGCCATTATCTTCCCGCCGCCTTTACAATCGCCGCGAAGTCCGCGGCTTTCAGCGATGCGCCGCCAATAAGCCCGCCGTCCACATCTTCACAACCGAGCAGCTCCTCGGCGTTTGCGGCGTTCATGGAGCCGCCGTATTGGATCGTGAGCGCATCCGCCGCCGCTTTGTCATACAGCTTTTCGATAACGCGGCGGATAAAACGGTTGACTTCGTTCGCCTGTTCGGAAGTGGCGGTTTTGCCCGTGCCGATTGCCCATACAGGCTCATACGCGATTATGATTCGCTTAAGCTCTTCTTTCGCAACGCCGCCCAGCGCGATTTTTGTCTGCATGGCGCAGATTTCCTCGGTGACGCCGCGCTCGCGCTGTTCAAGCAGCTCGCCCACACAGAGGATAACGGTCAGGCCCGCGTCCAAGGCGGCGCGCACACGCAAATTCACGGTGGCGTCGGTTTCGCCGAAATACTGGCGGCGCTCCGAATGGCCGATGATCACATACGGCACGCCCATATCCGCGAGCATCCCGGCGGAAATTTCGCCGGTGAACGCGCCGGACTGCGCCCAATGGCAGTTTTGCGCCCCGACTTTTATGTTTGTGCCGCCCACTGCCTCCAGTGCCGTTTCCAGGCAGGTGAACGGGACGCAGACCACGACCTCGCAATCGGCGCCGCTGACAGCGGGGATAAGCTCCGCGATTAGGGATTTTGCCTCCGCGCGGGTTTTGTTCATTTTCCAGTTTCCTGCAATAACGGCTTTTCTTTGTGATTTTTTCATGGTCAGGCCCCTTTTTTGTTTAATAGGTAAAAACATATGTCCAGAATAATATTCCCTTTTTCATCCGGCGTTGTGTATCGGGGGCAGGCGTAGCGCTCAAAACACCACTGTGTGTCTACATCAAAGCCTTCTTTTTCCAGCCTTTCCCCGCACTCGCCTTCCAGCATATACACATCTTCTTCCCTGCCGTATATCCAGCACACACCAAGGCTGCCGGGCGGAAAATCAATGTGCATAAAACCGTCGGGTACGTCAGTCCCCTCCGGCATAAATATCCCAATCCAATACTCAAAGGGGCTGCCATGCCCGCCCCGCATTAAGCCTATATATGAGTCGCCGTCCTCAAGGGCTTCCGCTAAGCTTCCGTTGTATTGCTTTGCCACCGTATCAAACCAGCCGCTTTCGTGCCACTCGCCCCATTTCGCCCCAAAATTGCCGTCTGTCCGGTCATCGTCGCCGTATTTTTTGCCGATGAACCGCAGCGCCCCGACATTTTGCTTGTACACCTTAATAATTTCCGGCATTTTTCCTCCCCGAGTTTAACATTGCAAATATGTTGCTGTAGGGGCGGCAATTTGCCGCCTTCGGCAGGTTTTAGGATTTAGGTTTGAGGTTTTAGGAAAAGGACGGTGCGACAAATTCCTTCCCTTCCTAAAACCTATAACCTCAATCCTAAAACCTGTCTAAATAATGCTACGCATTATTTAGACAAGCAATCCCCGGCAAATCTTTTCCTTCCAAAAATTCCAAGGACGCGCCGCCGCCGGTGGAGATATGGCTCATCTTATCGGAATAGCCGGAGTTTTTCACCGCCGCAACGGAATCGCCGCCGCCGATGATTGAAACCGCGCCGCTGTTTGCGACAGCTTCGGCAATGGCGTAAGTGCCCTTGCTGAATTTATCCATCTCAAAAACGCCCATTGGGCCGTTCCAAATAACCGTGCCCGCGCTTTTTATTACGCCAGCATATTTACCGGTTGTCTTCGGGCCGATATCCATGCCCATCCAACCATCGGGGATGTTGTAGCTGTCTACAAGCATATCGTTGCAAGCGGGGTCGAATTTGTCGCCGACCATATTGTCGTCCGGTAATAACAGCGCGACATTTTTTTCCGCGGCTTGGCGGATCAATTCCTTGGCGAGGTCAACCTTGTCGTCCTCGCAGATGGAGTTGCCGATTGTGTAGCCGTATGCTTTATAAAAAGTGTATGCCATGCCGCCGCCGATGATCAGGAAATCGACTTTGTCAAGCAGGTTTTGGATAACGCCGATTTTATCAGAAACCTTCGCGCCGCCCAGTATCGCTGCAAACGGGCGTTTGGGGTCAGCTAAAGCGCCGCCCATGAATTTTATCTCCTGCTGTATAAGATAACCGCAGACAGCGGGGATATAATCGGCAACGCCGGTGGTGGACGCGTGCGCCCTGTGCGCGCTGCCGAACGCGTCGTTTACAAAGATTTCCGCAAGGGACGCAAGCTCCTTCGCGAAAGCCGCATCGTTTTTGGTTTCTTCTTTATGGAAGCGGACATTTTCGATTAGCATGGCTTGCCCATCAGCAAGCGCCGCAGCTTTTTCTTTTGCGTCCGGGCCGATTACGTCAGACGCGAAAGCCACGTCCTGCCCGAGCAGCTCAGAAAGGCGCACAGCCACAGGCGCAAGCGAAAATTCGGGGGTCGGCTCACCCTTCGGGCGTCCTAAATGCGAGCAGAGGATTACCCGCGCGCCTTCCCCGACTAAATATTTTATCGTGGGCATTGCGGCGGCTATGCGCTTGTCATTTGTGATCGCGCCGTCTTTGAGCGGGACATTAAAGTCACAGCGCACCAAAACGCGCTTGCCTTTTACAGCGATATCTTCCACGGTTTTTTTGTTTAATGCGGTCATTTTCTTACCATCCATTCCGCGCCTGTGAAAAAACGGGCGCAAAGCTTATTTAATTTACTTAACCATACAATTTTAAACCAAACGCGGCAGATTTTCAAGTGCTTTTAAGGGAAATTTTCACAACCATCCATGACCATCCCCGGGAAGCCCCATTGGCGCAGGGCTTCGTATACTACAACCGCGACGCTGTTGGATAAATTCAGGGAGCGCGCACCGCCTTTCATTGGAATACGAAAGCATCTTTCGCGGTTGGCGGACAGCAGCGTAGAGGGAAGCCCGGCATCCTCGCGCCCGAACACAAGGAAAATATCGTCACCGCGGCTGTAATCGGCTTCGCTGTAAGGCGCGGCGCCTTTTGTAGTAAAAAAATAATAACTCCCTGCAGTGCGCGCAAAAAAATCCTCAATCCCCGCATAATATGTTATATCCAGCATATGCCAGTAATCTAAGCCCGCGCGCTTTAATTTAGCGTCATCAACCTTGAAGCCCAAAGGCTCGATCAAATGCAAAGACGCACCGGTGGCGGCGCACGTCCGCGCGATGTTGCCCGTGTTTTGCGGTATCTGCGGCTCTACAAGGGCGATGTTCAGTTTTGGCATTGGCACGCCGCCTTTCCTGATAGAAATTAGAAAATAGGAATTAGAAATTAGTAAGGGAAGAAGCGATAAGCGCCGTCCTTTCCCTAAATCCTAGATCCTAAATCCTGAAACCTGCGGCGCTCTGCGCCGCCCGCCGCCCCTCCAAGGAGGGGAATAATCTACAAAGGCAAGTAGGCAAAAACCTAAAGGAAAAGGCGAAGCCCGGAAA
>WRLS01000040.1 GCA_009776345.1 Oscillospiraceae bacterium
TCGACCTCTGCGGGGGGTCGCGGGGGTTCTTAGGGGGCGAGCGGGGGCAGCGGCCCCCAGCCCCCTGAGCCGCGTTTTTCTTTGTTACTTTCTTTTTGGCGGCGCAAAAAGAAAGTAAGTAATTGCGGTTCGTATTATACGCCAACTGCGAAATTCGTGCTTAGTAAAAACTGCTGTATAAAATAACAAAGCTGCCGATTAAGTACAGCGCCACAACTGCCAGCGCGGCGATTAGCACAAACCCCTTGCTTGTGCCGCCCGCTTTTGCCAGCGCCGCTTCGTAGACAGAAATTGCCGCAGGGTCAAGGTTTTCCGGGCGGATGCGCCCGATTTCCTTAATGCAATGCGCCATATACAGTCGGTTGCAGAAAAGCGAGAGCAGCGCGCCTGCCGCAAAATGTATAAACTGCGCCACACTGCTTATACTGCCGTAATATTCCGCCGCGGCGATATTTACACTGTCTGCGGACGCCATGCCGACACCCATAGACTCAAACAGCGCGGCGAACCCCGATTGCTGGAGGATAAGCGGGTACATCTCCCGCGTGTAGAAAAAGCTTGGGATGACGCTGAGTACATATATGCCGAACAAAACAAACCCCGCGCTGTACATCTTGCGGTAGAAATAATAAAAGAAACCAAAAAACAGTGCGGCGAAATTTGGCGAAATATTACCGCCTGTTTTAAACATATGCCGAAAACGCGGGAGATAATAGCCGGAGTTAGCGTCTATATATTTGGCGAGGTCCTTTGCGGGAACACCGCTGATTTCCTCCTCCGGGTCAACGCCGCCGTAGGTGGAAAAGCTAGGGTCGCTCATAAATTCCATGCCGGGGAAATCCCATCCGTAGGGGTTGTCCGCCGGTTTTTTTTCTGTCTGCCCGCCGCCGCTATTTTCATCCGCGCGGCCGGGCGGTTCCTTGGACACAGTAAGCTTTGCCCCGCAAACCGAGCAGAAGAGCGCGCCCTTTGGGACCCTTATATTGCACACATGGCAGGAGCGTATCTCCCCATCACCGCTTTCGTCCCCTGCTTGCCAGTTTTTGCCGGTGATATGCTCTTTTTCAAAGGCGCACTTGTTTTCCAGCTTGTAGCAGTGCCTGTGATGCGGCGCGCCGCAAACAGGGCAGACGACAACATCGTCCGCCTGTGTAAATTTCTTACTGCATACAGGGCAGCGCACGCCCACATAATTTGCCATACCTTGCTCCTAATAGCCATGCCCGCGGCTCGGGACCTTGTCCGGGAACCTGCGTTCAATCGCCGCCAGGGAATACTCCACAGTTTCATGGGCCTCCTCCAGGGTCATACAGCCGACAGCCACCATATCCTGCGGGCGGATTGTATTCCAAGAGAAATTCATCCCCACAAATGGGTTAAGATGCCCCGCCGCCATGGGCTTGATCGTAAGGACCGGCTTTTTCGCCTTCCAGATAATCTCCTGCACCAGTTCGATCTCTATCTGCATAAGGAACCCGGCGGCGTTGTAGATTTGGATATATGTTTCGGCATCGTAGCCGTTTTCGTCGGTGTATGTGATGATCTCGGGCATATGCGCGGACAGGCCGGGGACCATCCCCTGTTCGCGGATCATGTAAAGGTAATCACTTATACGCTCAATCTTGCGCTCCTGCTTATTGACGAGCTTTTCCACCGTCATATGCAGGGGCAGGCAGATATCCGCGCCGTTTTGTTTGCTGCGTTTTATTACGTCCAGGGCATTGCGGCGGGCTTCGGGCGTGTCCTTTGTATCGAAGACGACAAGGTCGATTTTCGTGACCTTTTTGCCCGCGCGCTCTTCCGCGATTTTTATACCGTCGCGTATAAACTGCTGCGATATGCCGCCGATGCTTGTATCGACGCCATGCTCCAGATACGCCCCGACTACATCGGCGACGACTTCCGCGCTTTCACCGAACACGCCCTTGATGTGTACATCCCTGGCGACTGTGCGGTGAGAACCGCCCATGATGTTATTCGTGCCGATAATCATGCGGGATACAGAAAGCCCGCCGATTTCAGTCCGTGGAAACATACTTCATCCCCCTAAGCTTATTTATTAGTATTAGCACCGCGCAAATACGCGTTGATCAGCCCGTCCAGGTCGCCGTCCATCACCGCGCCGATGTTACCGGCTTCAAAATTTGTCCGATGGTCTTTTACCAGCGTGTACGGCATGAACACATACGAGCGTATCTGCGAACCCCAGCCGATTTCCTTATGCTCGCCCTTGATGTCCTCGACCCTGTCGAGATGCTCGCGCTCTTTGATTTCCAGCAGCTTCGACTTCAGCATCTTCATGGCGGTTTCGCGGTTTTGCCGCTGGCTGCGCTCGTTTTGGCAAGAGGTGACTATCCCGGTGGGAAGATGCGTTATCCGCACGGCGGAGTCTGTTTTGTTGACGTGCTGACCCCCCGCGCCGGAAGACCTGTAGGTGTCCACGCGCAGGTCTTTTTCGTCTATCTCGACCTTGATGTCCTCGTTTATTTCCGGTACTACCTCAACCGACGCGAAGGATGTATGCCTGCGCCCGGATGAATCAAACGGCGATATGCGCACCAGCCGATGTACGCCCGCCTCCGAGCGCAGGTAGCCGTAAACATTTATCCCCTCGATTAAAATAGACGCGGACTTGATCCCCGCTTCCTCACCGTCGAGATAATCAAGTATGCGGTATTTATAGCCATGGCGCTCCGCCCAGCGCGTATACATACGGTAGAGCATCTCCACCCAATCCTGCGCTTCGGTGCCGCCCGCCCCCGCGTGGAATGTAAGTATGGCGTTGTTGGCGTCGTATTCGCCCGTCAGCAAAGCCGCAAGCCGCAGCTCATCAATGCTTTTTTCGGCTTCCAAAAGCGCGGCGGCGATTTCCCCCAATACAGAATCATCGCCCATTTCCGCGGCTATGTCGATTAAATCGGCGGTTTCGGAAACCTGCGCGGCAAGGCGGTCAAAGCTATCCAGCTTGGTTTTGATGAGCTTGGCTTGCCGCAGCACATCCTGGCTGTTTTCCGCATCGTTCCAAAAATCCGGGCTTGACGACTTAGAATCTAATTCACTGAGCTGTACGCGCAGTGCCGTTATCCCCATAGCCTGGGCAAGGCTGTCCAGGGCAGGGCGCAGTTCGGCAAGCTTAAGGCGCTGTTCTTCAAATTGCAACATGAATAAAAGCCTTCCTTTAGTATGTAGCCAGTATAACAGCAAAGTGCCCAATAAGTCAATCGCCGTATGAAAAAATACAGCCCTTCCCAAACGCGCCGCCTTCGGGGTGGAGGTAAATCCAATCGGCGACAGTGGCGATAAGCTGTGCGTTTGTAGGCTTTAGCTTCAGGCCGTAGACGGGGCTGCCCGCATCTGATACCAGCTTCCCGATATACTCGCTTTGCCATACAATATCTATTGCGTGCCGAATGCCGCGCTCGACCTTTGAAGGCGTCGAGTTAAAATGTGCCGCCACCGCAGGGTACACGTTTTTCATGATACGGTGTATATTAGCGGGGTCACAGACGGCGAGGTATATCGCCTCCCTGAGAAATTTAAAACCGACGATTTGGGCGGGGACGCCTATGTAGTGCAAAATCCTTGTAATGATTATATATTCCCGATGGCTGCAGTCGTTATCATCCATCCGTTACAGCCCCCTTTTTTCATTTATATTCTGAGCATATTATATATACCTAACGTTAGATAGTCAACTTGCGTACGTATTGTATTATACAATTTCATGCGTGCTTACGATATGCCTTCATCTCATTGTAGCTGAGTACAGCCCACCCGCTCATGCCGCGGAGGCAGTTACTTTGCAACGCGGCAAAGTAACCAAAACGCGCCGGGGAGACCCCGGACCCCCATTTCGGCAAATCGCATAGCCTTGTGCCTTTCATCGCGCACGTCATAAGCATAGTTCTATAATCCGCCCAATCGCTCAGCCGAGCCAAGCTCCAGGGCTGGAACGCGAAAAAAGGAATTATGAATAAAAGAAATCAAAGACTTTTTCCGCTGTTATTACGTGCGCGGGCGCTTCCGGTGTCGCTCTTTCCTTTAGGTTTATGCATACTTGCCTTTGTAGCCTTACCCTCTTTTTTAAAGAGGGTGGCGCGAAGGCGAATATATTCGGCTTCGTGACGGGTGTTTTTAATTATGAATTATGAATAACGCAATATATTCCAACAGCAAAACCCGCGCGGAAAAATGGAAGAAAATACTAATTGCACATACTTTTCATTTTAGATTCAATCCGTTATAATATGTTAAAGCACTGCTGAAAAAGATTTATGGAGGGGCATGATGCGGATGCCGGATAGGGTAATCCCCATTACGGGGCATGACAGGCAGACACATTGCAGAATATTAGACACAGCCACGGAGATGTTCGCGCTAAAAGGCTTTGAGGCCGTATCCATGCGCGATATTGCCAAGGCTGTCGGGATTAAGATGAGTTCAATTTATCATTACTACGAGGGCAAGGAGGCGCTTATAGCCGATGTCCTTTCGCGCTTTGAAGCCGGTTATCGGCATTATTTTGACTGGCTTGCGGATTTAAACAGCGAAACGGATTCGATTGAAGACCTTGTAGACAATATGTTCAACGCGGAGCTTGAGCAAATGCGCGACCCGCTTGGCTGCCTTGGGATATCGCTGGCATTAAAGGCGCAGCACAACAACGGCACCGCGCGCAATTATGTCTACCAGCTTTTTTACGATTTCAGCATAGAGCGCCTCAAGGCGGATTTTGACCGCCTGGTCAGCAAAGGCGCCGCCCCGCCGACCGACACAAAAACAATAGCGACGCTTCTGATGCTCTGCGTTATGGCGATCAACGATATTAAAGTGCATGAATACACAGGCATGAAGCCGCCGATTAACGCGGCGGAGGTTTGCGCGGGGATGAAAAAGATCATAAAACTGATGCTGACAACAAACCCGGTGAAAGAATAATGATGTGTGCTTTGTAGGGGACGCGCCCCCGCGCGTCCCGTTTTGTGCATTTTGTATGTTCATGTGTTTGATATGATGAAAACATTCTATTTGCAAAAGTGGCGTACATGGAGTATACTTACATTTATGCGGCTTGAAATGACTTTTTGAGCTTTTGGAGAAATGGGGATATTTTATGTTTAACTTTGAAAAAGCGGATCGGCCTACGATGTATTTCATCGGCGTTACAACAGGGTCGTCGTCCATCATGCGCGTGTTCCCGAAATGGGCGCAGGCGCTGGGGCTTGAAGACACGGTAATCAAGGGGATAGACCTGCCCCTGCACGCCCCCGCGGAGGATTACCGCCGTGTTGTGGATTTTATTAAGAATGACCCGCTGTCCATGGGCGCGCTTGTGACAACGCACAAGATTGACCTGTACAACGCCTGCAAGGATATGTTTGATTACATAGACCCCTACGCACAGGCGCTAAGCGAGGTTTCTTCCCTTTCCAAAAAAGACGGCAGGTTCTGCGCCCACGCAAAGGACCCGATTTCGAGCGGGCTTGCGCTGGAAGCGTTTGTGCCGAAAAATTTCTGGAAGGACCACGGCGGGCAAGCCGTTTTGCTGGGCGCGGGAGGAAGCTCCTTGGCGATGACGCTGTATTTCGGGCAGGATAGGCATGGGGACAATGTCCCCGCGAAAATCTTCCTCTGTAACCGCAGCGTGCCGCGCCTGGATTCCGCAAAGGCGCATCTGGAAAGCGTATCGGGGCGATTCCCTATTGAGTATGTGCATAACCCTGCCCCGGAAGGCAACGACAAAGTAATCGCCGGGCTGCCGCCTTATTCGCTGATTGTAAACGCAACCGGGCTTGGCAAAGACGCACCGGGCTCCCCGACTACCGACGCTGTGCAGTATCCCGAAAACAGCCTTGTGTGGGAAATAAACTACCGCGGCGACTTAGTATTCATGTACCAAGCCAATGCCCAAAAAGACAAAAAAAAGCTCCATGTGGAGGATGGCTGGATCTATTTTGTCCACGGCTGGACACAAGTGATCTCCGAAGTTTTCCATATCCCGATCGAAGGGGCGCTTCTTGATAAACTAAGCGAAATCGCGAAAAACATATAATAATATAATATGGAGGTTTAAGTATGTCATATAATTGGGAAAAAGGCTTCACAATAGATTTTGATAAAATTACGGGGCTGTCGCAAACGGCGCAGTCAACGAAGCGCCTGCTCTCGCAGATGCGCGGGATGTTTACAGACAGCGCCGCGCAGGAAAAAATGATCGCGGGCGGCGACCCGGTTGTGTATGAATTTTATGAAATGGGCGCGCCGGAGCATCCCGGCGACTTGGCGGCAGGGGCTTCCATAACATATCCCGGCAAGGTCGGCGACGAGTATTTCATGACCAAGGGGCATTTCCATACGATTTTAGAAACGGCGGAGGTCTACTACACCTTGTCCGGCAGCGGCTATATGCTTATGGAAAACCCCGAGGGCGATTGGAGCGCGCAAGAGCTTTCCGCGGGCAAGATGGTTTATGTGCCTAAGCGTTACGCGCACCGCAGTATCAACACCGGCAATGTGCCGCTGGTGACCTTTTTCGCCTTTAGGGGCGATGCCGGGCATGACTACGGCACCATCGAGGAAAAAGGCTACCGCAAGCTGATTGTAGAGCGCGGCGGCAAACCGGAGATTATCGACAATCCTAAATGGAAATAGTAACAGGGTCATTCTGAAAAATGAGCATTTTTCAGAATGACCCCAGAACCGAGGGGTCAAATTGAATATCCTTATTCAAATATCGCTTATCCTTGTTTTTACCAAGATTTTCGGGATCCTTTCGCGCAGGGCGCATCTTCCGCAGGTCGCGGGGGCGTTGTTGGCGGGCATAATATTGGGGCCGGCCTTGTTTAATGTAGTTGACCAAAGCGAAATGATATACACACTTGCGGAAATCGGCGTTATACTGCTGATGTTCTCGGCGGGCTTGGAAACAGACCTAAAGCAGCTGCGCAAAGCGTTGAAATCCTCGCTTATAATCGCTGTCCTGGGGGCGGTATTGCCGCTTGCGGGCGGCTTTGCGCTTGCCTATGTCTTTGGTTCCGAGATTATGCAAAGCGTGTTTATAGGGCTTGTGCTGACCGCGACTTCGATAAGTATTACGGTAGAAACACTGCGGGAAATGGGCAAGCTCAAAACCAACACCGGGACCACCATAATGGGCGCGGCGGTTATAGACGATGTTTTAGGCGTCATTATACTCTCCTTCGTTATCGGGATGGGGAGCGGCGGCGGGGCCGGCGGGGGCAATTTCTTGGCGTTCGGCGGTTTTTTCCTGAAAATTATCGGGTTCTTTGCGTTGGCTTGGGTTTTGGGGAATGTTGTCTTTAAGCTGATTGACCATCTCGCCGGTAAATATGTAAACGCCAGGAGGCTGTCTATTTTCAGCCTGGCTTTTTGCTTCGCGCTTGCCTATCTGGCGGGGGAACTTGGCATTGCGGATATCACGGGGGCGTATTTCGCGGGGCTGGCGCTGTGCAGCAGTAAGGCGGAACGCTTTGTTGAGGAGCAGAGCGGTGTCCTTTCCTATTTGTTTTTCTCCCCGATATTTTTCGTGAGCGTCGGGCTTTATGCCTCTTTTGACGGGCTTAGCGCCGATATTTTGCTTTTTGCTTTTCTGCTGCTTCTTGTGGCAATAGTTACAAAAATGGCAGGCTGCGCGCTCGGTGCGCGGATTTGCAAATTTACGAAAGTTGAGAGCGTTCAAATAGGCACGGGCATGGTTTCCCGCGGCGAGGTAGCTATTGTCATAGCAACAAAGGGGATTGTCGCGGGGCTGCTGAGCGCGGAGTTTTTCTCTGTGGTAATTGTTGTGATAATTGTTACAACGCTCATAACCCCATTGCTGTTAAAGCTGGTTTATTCAAAGAAGATGGAGGATTTAACGCGGCCTGCTTCGCCGTAGTGCCGTTTAAAAACAAAGCAAAGCGGATACCGACGACGGTATCCGCTTTGTTTTGGTGGTTAGGGTTGAAGCAGTGCTATTCTTCCTCGTTCATCTTCGCGGCGGCTTCTTTCACGGCATCTTCGAGCATCTGCGGGAGCTGCTCGTAACGCTCGAACGCGAATGTAAAGCTGCCCTGCCCCTGTGTTGCGGCGCGCAGAAAGATCGTGAAGTCGTGCATTTCGCTCATCGGCGCTTCGCCCTCGATCTCGGAGTGGCCGTCCTCCGCGGGGTTCATGCCCAGCACGCGGCCGCGGCGCTTGTTCAGCTCGCCCATGATATCCCCGGTGAAGGTATCGGGGACGGTGACTTTTAAGTTGCCGATCGGCTCAAGCAGGACGGGCGATGCCTGCGGGATGCCGTTTCTGTAGGCGAGCTGCGCGGCAAGCTTGAACGCCATTTCAGACGAGTCGACGGAGTGGGACGAGCCGTCATGGAGCGTCGCCTTAAGGCCCACCACGGGATACCCGGCAATTACGCCGCGCCCGATTGCCTCCTGCAGGCCTTTTTCAACGGCGGGCCAGAAATTCCTGGGTACGGTCCCGCCTACGACGCGGCTTTCAAACAGCAGGCCGTCGCCGTCGTGCGGCTCGAATTCGATCCAGACATCGCCGAACTGGCCGCTGCCGCCGGTTTGTTTTTTGTGCCTTCCCTGGACATCCACCTTCTTGCGGATGGTTTCGCGGTAAGGCACGCGCGGCTCAATAAGGTCGATATCTACGCCGAATTTGCTTTTCAGCTTTGAGGTGGCAACGTCCAAATGCTGCTCGCCCATTCCCGAGATAAGCTGCTGGCGGGTTTCGGCATTCAGCGCGAAGCTGAGCGACGGGTCTTCTTCCGTGAGGCGTGCCATGCCCCCGGCGATTTTGCCTTCATCGCCCTTGGATTTAATCTTGACCGCCATTGAGAGGGTCGGCGCGGGGAATACGGTTTTTGTAAAGGATACGGGATTGGCGCGGTCGCACAGGCTGTCGCCGGTTTTGGTGTCGGCGAGCTTTGTCACCGCGCCGATATCACCGGCGGTAAGCACAGGCGCTTCCTCCTGCTTTTTGCCTTTGATATAAATCAGCTTGCCCATGCGTTCGGTTTGCCCGGTGCGCGTGTTGAGCGGCTGGATATCGCCGGAAAGTTTGCCGGATATAACTTTGATAAAGCTAAGCTTGCCGACAAAGGGGTCGGCGACCGTCTTGAAAACGAACGCGGCAAGGGGCGCGTCCTCTGTACAGGCGATTTGGACGGCGGCGTCAGCGGCATCAACAGCGGCTTCCCCCGCGCTTTCGGCGGCAGACGGAAGATATGCCGCCATCGCATCCAAAAGCATATCGGCGCCCGCCATCGTCGCCCCCGACCCGCAGTACACGGGCGTTATGGAGCCGTCCTTCACGCCGGCTTTAATCCCGGCGGCAAACTCGTCCGGGGTGAACGGTTCATCCATCATGAATTTTTCAAGCAATTCTTCATTTGTTTCTGCAATAGCTTCGGTGAGCGCGGCTTTGTATTCGCTGACGTCCAGATCGGGCATATCGGTTTCCTTCGCCGCGCCCTTGGCATCGTAGCTGTAAGCCTTTTCTGTTATGATGTTTACATAGCACTGCACTTTTCCGTCAACGGAATACGGCACCGCAACAGGGTATACACCAGAGCCGAACACGCTTTTGAGTTCTTCGTAAACTTTAAAAAAGTCGGAATTTTCTGTATCGAGCTGTGTGACGAAGAACATACGGGAACGCTTCATTTCTTGGGCGGCCTTGTATGCCTTGCGTGTGCCGACCGCTACGCCGGACCTGCCGGAAACACAGATAATCACGCTTTCAGCGGCGCGCACCCCCTCGTACATACCGCCCGCAAAGTCAAACAGGCCGGGGGTATCCAGCAGGTTGATTTTCACGCCTGTCCAATCAAAGGGGTACACCGAGGACGAAATAGATGCGCGGCGCTTTATCTCCTCAGGGTCGAAATCCATGGCGGTATTGCCGTCGGCGGTATTGCCAAGGCGGTCAAGCTCCCCCGCTTTGAACAGAAGCGCCTCCGCCAAGGTAGTCTTGCCGCTTGCCGAGTGCCCTGCCAGCGCGACATTTTTGATAGTGCCGGCGTTGTACTTGCTCATTCATATGCTCCTTCCGGCGGGGAAGCTTTAGGGAAAACTTTTATAATACAACCCGCCATAATTTAGTAACCGCGCCCGGAAAGCCCCGTGCGGTATTTTTTTGCTATCCAAACAATTATATCAATTATAAGGCAAAGATACAAGAGTCATTCTGAAAAATGCTCATTTACCGAAATGTCAACCATAAACGCAAGTTTCCATTTCGGAATTCGCGGCTCGATAGTCATTATGGTTGCATCACACTGCATTTTTCTTGTAGTAGCCAATTTTTCAGAATGACCCAAGCGAAAAATGCCCAAAAGCTTTATTGTTTTGAATTTAACCGGATATATACCGCGCGCGCCGCCGCTTTTGTCATGCCGGGGACCGCGGCAAGCTCTTCCTCGGAAGCGTTTTTCATTGCGGCCTGTGTTTTAAAATGCTTAAATAAGGCGCGCGCGCGTTTCTCCCCGATCCCCTCAACGGTTTCTAAGCTGAGGGCGAACGCGGATTTGCTGCGCTTTGAGCGCATATGAGAAACCGCGAACCTGTGCGCTTCCTCCTGTATGGATGAAATCAGCGTAAAAGCGGAGCGCGCGGACGAAACGGCAATCTCGCCGCCGTCCCCCGCAATGGCGCGGGTGCGGTGGCGGTCGTCCTTTACCATGCCGAAAACAGGGATACTATGCCCCATCTCCCGGACAAGCGGCTCCACGGTGCCGACATGGCCTTTGCCGCCGTCCAGCAGGATTAAATCGGGGAGCCTGCCAAAGCCCTCGCTTGTATCTTTTTCTTCAGCATATCGGGAAAGGCGGCGGGACAGGACCTCGCGCATACTTGCGTAGTCGTCCGCGCCCGACACAGTTTTGATGTTGAATTTGCGGTACGCGCTTTTCAGCGGGCGGCCGTCCCGAAAAACCACCATGCCGCCGACCACCGCCTCAGTGCCCATGTTTGATATATCGTAGGCTTCGATGTAGGCGGGCGGGCTTTCCAGCCCGAGCAGGCGGGCAAGCTCATCAAGGGCGGAAAGCTCCCTGCCTGTGCGCTGTGATTTCTGCGCGAGCAGCTGTGCGGCGTTTGTCCCCGCCATCTTAACAAGGCGGAGCTTTTCGCCGCGCACAGGCACATGGATTTGCACCTTATGCCCTTTTTTTTCTGTGAGGAAGCGGGAGATCAATTCGCTGTCCTCACACTGCCCGTCCAGGGAGATTATTTTCGGCGCCTCGTTTTGGCTGTCGTAATACGACAAGATAAACTCGCCCCGCGCGGCTTCCAGGCTTGTTATGTCGCCGAGGTCAAAATCCTGCTTGTCCACAAGGCGCTGTTCGCGGATTTTCAGTATCACGGCACTGCACTTTCCCGCATCCCGCGCCAAGGCGATAACGTCCTGGTTATCCTCTTTTGTGAATATGACGCTTTGGTCCTCCATTATGCGCGTGATTGAGCGGATGCGGTCCCGTATTGCCGCCGCGCGCTCAAAATCAAGGTTTTCGGATGCCTCCTGCATTTGCGCGGCCATCATGGCAATACTGCTCTGCCCGCCGCCGCGTATAAACTCCAGGCATTGGCGTATAATCTCGGCGTATTCATCCTCCGCGATTTTGCCCCTGCAGACCCCCATGCACTGTTTTATATGGAAGCTCAAACATGGGCGCGCCTTTCTGAAATCCTGCGGGAATTTACGCCTGCAGGTCGGTAGCATAAATGCCTTGTTGGCGTCTTCCACTATTTGCCGTACAGGCTGTGAGGATGTGTACGGGCCCAGCGACTTCCCGCCGTCCGACAGTTTTTGCTTTTCCGCCGTAATGCGCGGGTATGCCCCCGGCCCGATATGGATGTAGTGGAAGCCCTTATCGTCCGTGAGCTTGATGTTGTACTTTGGCTTGTGCAGCTTGATGAGCGATGCCTCCAGCACAAGCGCCTCGAACTCGCTTGAGGTGACGACGAAATCGAAATCGTCTATATTGCGGACAAGCCGGTATGTTTTTTCCGGGTGCTTTTCTACCGCACGGAAATAGCTGCCCACCCGCGCGCGCAGCTGCTTTGCCTTGCCGATATAGATGATGCGCTTTGCCGCGTCGCGCATGATATACACGCCCGGCTCCGCGGGCAATGCCCCTGCCTTTGCGCGGAGCGCGGGGAGCAAGGGGTTCATGGCACCCATTATCCTAACCCGAGGACCGACATAAGCTTGTCCAGCGACGGCATATCGGGCAGCAGGAGGATATTCGCGGGCGTTTTTTTGCCGGCGATCTCAATCTCATTTTTGATAAACATAAAGAGGTCGCCTATTTCCGCAAAGTAGCTGGCGGGCAGGCTCATCATAGCGCCGAGCATATCAACGGTGAAGGCGGGCGGGGAAATATCTATAGTCATGCCTGTCATATCCCCTATAGCGTTCACAAACGCGCCTGACATGATATTCGCCATCTCACTGACCGCGGAAAAGCCCATCTCGTCTATTTCGGTGTAGTCCTTAAAATCAGTGAACGCCACGATGTTGATTAAATTACAGGCGACATCGCAGGGCAGCAGGAACATAAGCATACCGCTCATATCGCCCGAAAGCGTGAGGACAAGCCCTACCATTACGGTTTCCGCCCCGCCGAGCTTTTCGTATGCTTCGTTGTAATTTGCGATGCCGACCTCAGGCGTGGACATCTCCACCGGCTGTGAGAGCATCTGCGACAGCGATGTAGTCGCGTTGCCGGAGCCGATGTTGCCGATCTCACTCAGTACGCTGATATGCATTTCGGAAAGGTCGCTGAAAGATTCAATAGCCATTACAATCCCCGATTCACAGATAAGATACGATCTCTTCGATTGCCTTGCGCGGTTTCGGCTCCGGGTCCTCGTCCGCGTAGCCCAGCGGCATCATCGCGACGATGCTGATATCATCCGAAATGCCGAGCGCCTCGCGCAGCCCGGGCTCGGTGTAGTTCGCCATCCAGCAGGTGCCCAGCCCAAGCTCATGCGCCCGCAGCATCGCAAAGCTTACGGCGATACAGACATCGGTGGTGTCCACGCGGTGGCCGTTGGTCATCACGTTCTGTGTAGTGCATAGGCCGACAAGCATACACGGCGCCTGGGTAATCATCGGGTGGCGGCTCGGTGACGCTTCGCGCATCCTCTCCTTCGCCGCCGGGTCTGTCACGATCAGAAGCTTCCAGCTCTGCCCATTGCCGGCAGAAGGCGCCATGCGGAATGCCTCCGCGATTTGTGCCAGCTTTTCCGGCTCAACGGGGTCGGGCCTGTACTTGCGGATACTTTTCCTTGTTTCAATCGCTTTCACTACATCCATGCCGATACATCCTTTCAGTAATTGTGTTTTTCGCTGTGTTTCTATTATATCAGACAAGCGCAGGTTTTCATAGAGCCTGTTTAATATCTTTTTGTTAGGAATTAGTAAGGGAAGAAGCAAGAAGTTATATTCCTACAAAGAGCGCAAGACCACAAAGGCAAGTAGGCACGTAAGCAAAACAGGGAACGACACCGGAAGCGCCCGCGCACGTAATAACAGCGGAAAAAGTCTATGATTTCTTTTATTCCTAATACCTTTTTCCGCGTTCGAGACCTGGAGCTCGGCTCGGCTGAGCGATTGGGCGGATTATAGGACAAAGCTTTTGACGTGCGCGATGAAGGGTACAAGGCTATGCGGTTTGTCGAAATGGGGGTCCGGGGTCTCCCCGGCGCGTTTTGGTTACTTTGCCGCGTTGCAAAGTAACTGCCCCCGCGGCATGAGCGG
>WRLS01000041.1 GCA_009776345.1 Oscillospiraceae bacterium
AATTTCCTTGGAATACATGGAGTATTCCTGCGAAAATTTGCCTTGTCCGGCAAAAAATCCGCTCGCCGTTACGGCACATTTCGCTTATGAACACAACTTCTTGAAAGCGGCATAATTCAATACCCCTGTGAATATGGTTGTACAAAGAGCTTGGCTTAACACAGGAGGGATTGGCAATGACCGCACGAAACCTAAAAATTGAGGCCCCGACAAGCCGCGAAAGCATCCGCCCGATTGCTGTCAGCGCGGTATGCGGCATAATTGTGTGCGCGCTGCTTATGCTGGTTATGTCTATTGTGATCACAACGCAAGATGTCCCCCATTCCGCAATTGAGCCTATGGCGGTTTTTGCGGTTTCGGCAGGCGCGCTTGCGGCAGGGTATCTTTGCGCGCGGGCGATGCGCAGCGGCGGACTGGTCCACGGCGGGGCCTGCGGGCTGGTAATCACGCTGATAGTGCTGATCGCCGGGCTGTCCGCCGGAAACAGCCTTGGGGTCCCGGCGCTGTTCAGGATTATATTTATCATGCTGTCATCCATGATGGGCGGCGTGATAGGTGTAAACACAAGGCGGCGGAAAAAGTAAGCGGCGGCATAATGCCGGGTTTTGTGGTTGCTGTAGGGGACACGCCCCTGCGCGTCCCGAGATTAACAAACAATCATCAATACGACGTGTTTTTTGCCCCCTTCACGCATGAAGGGGGTGCCGACCGTAGTCGGCGGGGGTTGTCCCAATAAATCGCCGCCAAAGAACAACCCCCGGCGCATATGCGCCACCCCTCCAAGGAGGGGAATTTTCGGGCGGGGATGGAACCCCGCACCCTACGACGCAATGCGGCATTGTAGGGTGCGGCTTCCATGCCGCACCCTGGTAAATACCTTTGTCTACAGTCTGAATCCACCGGCTACGCCGGTGGATTTTTTATCATTTTTCCAGCAGCTCCGAGAACCGTTCATTTAGATGAATATCAAACGACCGTATGCTGCTGTAAAATTCCCCGTTTTCCAAGGGCAGCCATTCAAGCGCTAATTCCCCATTCGCGGTAAACTCGCCGCTTTTATGCCAGCCGCTTACATCGCCGTTATCCATCAGGCGGTGGTAAAGCTCTATGCGATCGCCCGTTTCAATTTGGTCAAGCCCTTTTTGTATGATAAGCCCGTCCTCCCGCCGAAAGCCCAGTATTTCGCCGGTTGGCTCTTCATCGCACAGCGCAATTATTATGTCACAGTCTTTGCCGTTTATCGCGGCGGGGACGGCGTAAAGCGTGCTGTTTTGCGTGCATAGGATTTTATACAGGCATACATTTATGCCATTGATCCGCGGCCATAAAGATTCTAAGCTTTGGTTAGTTTGCCCGCTGCCGGTGATTTCCGCCGTACCCGCCATTACGAATTTCTCCGGGGAGCCGTCCTGCCTCCGCCAAATTGTAAGCTCGCTCCCCGCTAATTCATCATCGGTGAAAGCGTCCTGCCCGCTGCGGCTGTTGGAGCGCCCATGATAGCTTTCGCGGTTTTCCTTTAAAAGCCGGTAGAATTTGTTCAGATACTGCGTATAATCGGGATTCATATGAAGCGATGAATAGGTGTCCAGCGACATACTGCCGATATCCCTGCCGCCGTAAATATAAAAAACACTAAGCCCTTTTAAATCAACATCCGAGTTGTGCCTGTTATATATGACACAATCGTCCAGCGCGGATAAAACAGCGGCCGCCTCCTCCGGGAAATAAACCGTGAGCCTTCGCGCCATGTCGCCGATATCTACCATGTCGCTTTCATTGTCGCGCGGGCTTCCAAGCCCGAATGTTTTCGTGCGGCTGCGGCTTGCCGCGAGCGTGCGGAAGGAAATGCCGCTGTCCGCCAGCATTTCATCGGAGCATTGCCGCATTAAACTGCCCAGCGCGTCCATTAGCCGCCCCGCCTTTGAAAGGTCAGCCACGGACATTGCCAGCCCTTGCCTGAAATTGCTGCCGTAATACCGCATGAAGGAATCAGTCACCGCTTTACCGACCTGCGCCCCGTTTATAAGCGGGTTTTCATTGAACACGGAAAGGAAGCTGTAATCCCAGCCGTCATACGGCTCGATATCCTGAGATGCGATGAGATACTTTGCGTAGTCCGAAGCCACCACCGCCATCTCGGCCGTCGCCATCAGGCAGGAATCGAAGCCCAAAAATTCCAGCTTTTCACCCGAAAGCGCTGACCTTTCAAACGCGCAGTTCATGTCCAGCAGCGAAAGGTAGTCATGGCTGAAGATTTCATCGTCCCCAAAGCCCGCCACAGAGCCGCCGCCGTGGTCCCACATAATAAGCCCGTATTTATCTGCGGGGCAGCTTGACATTGTAAAATCGATAAACCCTGCAAGCGTCCCGGGGTCGCCCATATTTACCAGCCCGATATCCAAAACTTTTTCCAAAGTCCCCCCCGAAATTTCCCAAACGGTACAGGAGCGCGGGGATACAACATCGTTTTTCCATCTGTTCGCCCCGCCTGTCAGCAGGATGACATTTACAATATTTGTATCCACGCCTGACTGCTGAATCTGGACTATATCATTGGTTGCCGCGCCCATTTCACTCTCAAGGTCGGAGCCGTTCATGTAGATCATTACGGTATATGGCTTTTTTTCGCGCGCGCCGGTTTTTTCGGCGGCGGCAGCCGCGTCCCAAGGCGTAAACACAACGCTGCTGAAATCAATAATGCCGCTGCTGCGGAGCGATTTAGTAAGGCTGTAATTGTTTTCCTCTTCGGGTAAAAAAACATCGTTTCCGTACTCCAGCGCGGTTATTTGCGATGGGGCAGGGCCGCTGTAATATCCCGCATACCAGCCCGCGGAAAACAGCAGGGCGCCAACCATTGCAATTGTAAAAATTTTTACCGGGGCAAAGCGAAACTTATATGCCGTGTGTTTGCGCGGCTTATTTTTATTTTCCATTTTCACCATCCTTTTAGTAAGGATATAATGTCCGTTAATTTGAATAATATAAACGTCCCTGAAATGAATTGTTTTTGGGATATTTATCAAAAGGAGAAAAAAGGGAAATGAAGCTTCTAAAGATCTTACTGATAATTGCTATTACCGCGACTGCGGTTGCTTTTACAGCTTGCGGGAACACGGCTTATGATGAGGGCGGCAGGTTCGCCGGGCGTGACGGCAGGTTTGACGGGCGCCATGGCGGCTGGAACGACAACGTAATGAACCGTGACAATAATTTCGGCGGCAGAAGCATAGTGCGCGACGGGCGCGACGGCAGGACTGTGACACCTTATTACAACTACAACAACAACGGCGTAACCCGTGGCGGCAGGATAGGCACACAATACGGCTATAACGGTTACAACAGCCATTACGGCAGGGGCACAAACCGCGGCGAATACTTCGCGGATGCCAACGGCACTGTGTATGACAATTACTACGGCGGAAGGATAACCGCTCACGACGGGATGTACAATGGCCGCTCGGTTGTACGTGACCGCTATGAAACAAGGGACGCAATCCTTGACGGCAGGAACACTGTTCGCGATGGCAGAAACACCGTGCGTGACAGCATAGACGGCAGAAATACCGTGCGTGACGGCATGAACGACGGCAGAAATATCGTGCGTGACGGCATGAACGACGGCAGGAACATTGTCCGCAACGAATATAATAACGGCAGATATATTGTTCGGGATGCTATAAACGGCAGGAACGCCGTGCGCGATGGCAGAAATACCGTGCGTGACGGCATGAACGACGGCAGGGTTATAAATCGCGGCGTTTTAGGCAACGGTTGGAATGGGCGCGAAGTCGTAGCCCGATAACTTAACTGTATAATTAAGTAAGCAACGTGTTAAGCAAATGATTATGCCCTCCCTGTGTAACAGCAGGGAGGGCATAAATATGGGGGTTATGAATTATGACTTGCTGCTTGTCTGCCGCTGTGCCATTATAAGGCTGTAGTAAATACCGCGCTTTTTCAGCAGCTCAACATGGGTGCCGGACTCCGCCACCTTGCCCTTGTCCAGCACGAACAGGCGGTTTGCGCTGCGCAAGGTGGACAGCCGGTGTGCTATCGCGATTGTCGTGCGGCCTTTTGTAAGGCGGTCCAGGCTCTCTTGAATGGCTGATTCCGTTTCCACGTCAAGGGAGCTTGTGGCTTCGTCCAAAATCAGGATATCCGGGTTTTTGATAATCGCGCGCGCAATACTCAGCCTTTGGCGCTCACCGCCGGAGAGCGAATGCCCGCTTTCGCCGATCATCGTGTGGTAGCCGTCGGCCGTCGCCATGATAAAATCGTGGGCGTTGGCGGCTTTACAGGCGGCGATGACTTCCTCCGGCGCGGCCCCCGGCTTCGCGTAGGCGATGTTGTCAAATATTGTCCCCGCAAAAAGGAAGCTGTCCTGGAATACAACGCCAATCCTTTCGTGTAAATGCGCGGGCGGCATATCGCGGATATCCGTGCCGCCGATTGACACCGTGCCGGCGTTCGGGTCATACAGCCGAATCGCCAAATTGATCAGCGTGCTTTTCCCCGCCCCGGATTTGCCGACAATCCCAATCATCTCACCCGGGCTTATATCCAAAGTTATGCCCTTTAAAACAGGCTCGTAGGATTTATAGCCGAAGCTCACGCCGTCGAAGGAAATGCGTCCCGAAACCGGCGCGGTTGTTGCGTTTTCGCTTTCGGTGATGTCAGGCTCCTCGTCTAAAATTTCAAACACCTTTACCATGCCGGTCATGGCATCCGCAAGCCAGCGCGGGAACGAAACCAGCCAGCGCAGGGGCGCGTAGATAAACACGATGTACATAGTAAACTGCACTAAAACGCCCATGCTGACCTCCCCGCCTAAAATCATGCGGCCGCCGAAGTACAGCACCAAAAACTCGCCGATGCCGGTAAAGAATGTGATCGCCGGGAAAAGCCTTGCCCATAATGCCTCATTATCGGAGGAAACGCGGGCAAGCTGCCTTGTCGCATTAGAAAACTTCTCGATCTCCAGATCCTCGTTGCCGAAGCTTTTTACGGTGCGGATGCCCTTGATTATATCGTACAGGATCGAATTGCAGCGGGAGTGCCAGCGCCACTGGCGCTCAAAGCGGATGATAATAAGCTGCCAGAACTGCGAAAGCGCCAGCATGACAATCGGCACGGGCGCGATGACAAGCAGCGTCATCCACGGGTTTGTAAGCAGTAAAATCACGACTACTATAATAAACATGATCGACTGCTCCACCGCCCAGCGCCCCACGTCCGTGAAGAAATTTTTAATGGTCGCGGTGTCCTCCATGATCCGACGGATTAAATCGCCCGGCGTGCGCTTGGAAAGCGAGGACATGGAAAGCTTTTGCATTTTGTCGTATGTGACGGTGCGCAGGTCGTTTGCAAAGCCGATGCTGAACTTGTTAAACCGCCGTGAGCTTAGTATAAAGATCACTTCCCCCACCGCGCGGGCAACCAGCATCCCGATGCCGATAAACAGCATATCCGAAAAACCGCCGCGCATCGGGCGCAGGAAATCGTCTATCAGATAGCGGTTGAAAATCGGCACGCTCAAAAACAGCGCGGACGAAACCACCAGCATTATTTGGGTCGTCAGCAGGCCCTTGGAATATGGCCGCAAATACACAAAGGCTTTTTTTAGCAGCCCGATTTTATTGTAGCAGAACAGGCAGACGCCCAGCCCCTCAATTAGCGGGCGGCCGCATTTTTCACAGACGATGGGGTCCTCCTCATCGGGTATATCGGCAATGCCGGTCTGTGCGCAGTAGTTTACAATTTTGCAAAATTCCCCGGCGGGCTTGAGCTTTGACATTGAGAAGCGGCATATAATCCGCTCGTCCCCGTCTTTGAGCCTGACGAAGACAAGCCCGCAGCCAACCCCTGCGATGACGCCTGCTTCCTCGATATCGCCCGCGTAAAGCTCCGCGGCGGTTTCGCCTGAACATTCGGACACGATCCGCCCGTCCTCCGAGAACACGGCAGTGCCCTCCGCAGCGTTCATATTTAAATCAAGGTCGTAGCTAAACCGGTGTGTTTTCATATATTCACCCAATTTCCCTGCCCCTTCCCGCCAAAGGCGGGGAAGGTGATTTTAGAACCCATCTTCAATAACGAGATGTGCCGGCGCATTGAAGCGATTTTTTGCAGTGCGAGGCAAATTTTCGCAGGCATACTCCATGTATTCCAAGGAAATTTAACGAAACAATGCGGAAAATCGCCGATGCGCCGGTGCTTTGAGTATTGATGATGGGTTCTTAGAACAAATACGGTTCCAGCCGTTTCAGGCTCTTTTTGTCCAGGGCTTCCAGCGAATGGATCAGGTAGCGGTTGCCGTCCACATCGAAGATAATCAGCCGGTCGCTGTCCAGCATACGTATGTTGCGGTTTACGTCTTTTACGGCGCAGTTTTTCGCGTGCTTTTTTCCGTCCACAATTACCGTAAGCTCCATGTAGACATAGCCCAGCTTATCCTTGACGGATTTGATCTCGCTGATCTCCGGGCAGTAGTAGCGGTGGCCAAGCTCCGCCGTGACGATTTCAAGCTGCTTTCCGGTCAGCGCGTCAATGCTTTTGATGATGCCGATCTCCTTGTTTTCGTGGTCGGCAACGGATATGTAGCTGCCGGGGCTGCCGATAGGCAGCGCGCGGCGCAGGCTGACGCGCTTATGCTCCGCGCCTTTATAGCGCAGGCCTGTGAAGCCGCCGGGCGTGATGAAGAATTCGGATTTGGCAAGGTCGAGGAATCCGATGTCGATTGCGTCGGCTAAAGTTGCGGTTTGGGTTTGGGCAGGCATTTTATCACTCCATTACGAATTTATGTGCTTTGCCATGAACAGGCAGGGGTTGTCTTTATCCCAAAACAGCGGGAAAACCTCGAGCGGGCGGAACCCCATCGCCATATAGAAACGCCGTGTTTTCTCGTAGCTTTTGCTTTCCCTCGATTGGTCCAGCGTCTTTACCGTCAAAAACTCCGCGTTGTTTTCCCGGCAGTAGTTTTCACAGCAGGTTATCAGCCGTTTGCCGATCCCCTGCCGGTGGTATTCTTTCAATACGCCCATCACGCAGACCTCGCAGGTGTACGGGCTATGGGTTTCTATAGCCACAAAACCGACAGGCTTTCCGGCGTCAAAGGCGGCGTAGAAGGGCATTTTCCGCACCCGGTTTACATAATCAACAATTCCCGCCTCCATGCCGAACCAACTCGGCAGCGCCCTTAGAATATCATTGCAGATGCCGGATTTTTGATCGGAATCGAGGATTTCTTTTATTTCAGTCATGATTTTGCCCCCTTTATGCATCCATATTTATTACTTTAAGCCCTTCCATCTGGATCGAATAAAGCTTATGGTACTCGCCCTTTTTCGCCATCAGCTCGGCGTGTGTGCCGATTTCGACCACCTTGCCCTCACCGATAACCGCAAGGCTGTCCGCGTCGCGCAAGGTGGACAGCCTGTGCGCGATGGATATTGTCGTGCGGCCGCTTTGCAGCTTCGCCAAGGAAGCCTGGATCGCGGCTTCCGTTTCCGTGTCCATCGCGGCGGTAGCCTCGTCGAGGATGAGTATCTTCGGGTTTTGTATGATTGTACGCGCAATACTGAGGCGCTGCTTTTCGCCGCCGGAAAGGTCCTGCCCGCCCGCGCCTACACGCGTTTCGTAGCCGTCGGGCAGGTTCATGATGAAGTCGTGGGCGGAGGCCGCCTTTGCCGCGCGGATCACGTCCTCTATGCCTGAATCGGGCTTCGCGTAGCGGATGTTGTCGGCAATCGTGCCGATGAACAGATATATGTCCTGCGACACAATCCCCACACTGCCCCTGAGTTGCGCGAGAGAGAGCTTTTTTACATTCACGCCGTCGATTTCAACCGCGCCGCCTGTCACATCATACAGCCGCGCAATTAAGTTTGCCAGCGTGCTTTTGCCCGCGCCCGTCTTGCCGGCAACGCCCAGCATCTTTCCCGCTTCCACCGTAAGGCTCAACCCGCGCAGTACAGGCGTTGCGGGGTCGTACTCAAACCACGCGTCGCGCACTTCGATGTCGCCTTTCAGCTCAGATAAAATTACGGGGCTTTCCGGTTCGTCCACATCGGGCTTTGCGTCGATGATCTCAAACACGCGCTGTGCCGCGTCTACGCAGCGCGCCCACCAGTTCGACACCCAGGACATAAACTCCAGCGGCCCGTACAGCATTGTGAGATACGCCACGAATGTCAGCATCGTGCCGAGCGTGATCTCGCCCCTAAGCACCATCATACTGCCCATTACAGTTACGATTACCTGCCCCGCAAACATCAGCAGGTAAATCAGCGGGAATGCCGTGAAGCCGACATTGTTTGCGCGGATATCGATCCCCGCCTGTTTGCCGCTCACACCGGAAAACCGCCCGCTTTCCTCGTCCTCGCGCGCATAGGCTTTGATTACGCGCTGGCCGCTGATAGAATCGCTGACCATGCTGTTAAGCTGAGAACGGTAAACCCAATCCTTATGGTGGAAGCGGCGGAACACGCCCCAAAGTATACGGAACAGACCGATCGTTGCCGGCACGATAATAAGCGAAGCGATTGCCAGGCGGAAATTAAGTATGCACATTAGCAGTATCACGCCGGTAAATGTGAACAGGTTCACCACGAGATATGGCATACCGTCCACAAAAAACCAGTAGATGCTGTTCGCATCGTTGTTGACGCGGTTCATCAGTGCGCCCGTGCGCTTTGAGGTGTAAAAGCTTACCGAAAGCCGCTGCATCGCCTCAAAGATTTTCAGCTTGAGGTCGTAGACAATCCACGGCACTGTTTTTGCCAGGACATAGCCATATAAAATCTGAAGCGCAACGCCGATTGCCCGCACCGCTAAAATCACCAGCACAATCGCGCCCACAAGCCCGTAGTAGCCGCCGCCCTCCGTCAATACCTCATCGAGCAGAAGCCGTGTGCCGATATATGGGGACAGCACGGAAAAAACCGTCCCGAGCAGCATCACTGCGATAATCAGCGCGACCCTTGCCTTGTAGTCCCCGAAAAAACGCATGAGCCTGCGCGTAATGCCGATCTGGTCAAGGCATTTCGGGCAGATTTTTCTGTCCGGCTCCGGGTATCGCGCGCCGCATTTCGGGCAGAAGAGCCTGTCGTCCACCGGGACCTCAAAGAGCGGGTCGCGGCCTTCCTTTATATTGTTCACGGCCTTTATAAGGCGCTCCACAAAGGTAAGGCATCCCACCGAAAAAACCAGCAGGAGCTTTGCGTCGCCGTCCTCCTGTACGCCGCAAAGCCGCCCGGTGGAAAGCAGCCGCTCACTTTTAAGCTCGCCCAGCTCCGACAATGGATAGGTTTCCAGCGACATCGCTTCATACAGCGCGACAATCCGCCGCGCGCCGTCCATGCGCGTCACTTTTTCCACACCGCAGAGGACATACATCGCCCGGTCATCAACCGCGGTGTAGACGTCCGCGCCCGCGCCGGAAGAAGTCAGGTCGGTATGTATCGCGTAGATAAGCTTGCCTGTATCTATGCCCTGCGCCCCGAAAGCGTCGAGCATATAGCTTGGGATATGGGTTTTCATTGGGGCCTCCGGGTTGTATAATTTTACAGATGATTTAACTTTTGCGCCGCGACGACGAGCATTTCCGGCAGCAGCGCCATTTTATGGCCTTCCCAGCGGCGGTCAACTTCCTCGCGTGATGCGGCTGCACCGTCTAAAATTTCGCTATGTGTAAACCAGAACGGCCATTCGTAATTTTTCTTAGGCAAAATTTCTTCCATATGCCTGACCACCAGACCGGAATGGAAAACAGCGTTCATGATATCCATGACACGCCAGCCGAATGTAACACAGTCCTCGTTATCAAACGGGCCGGTGGCTTCGTAGGATTTCTTGAATGTACCGTCATAGCCGAAAGGGCGTTGGAAGGGGTGTATCTCGTACATCATATACATCCCGCCCGGTTTCATGACCCGGTATATGCTTCGGTACATACCGGACAAATCGTCTATCCATACGTGTACCCCGTTGGATGTATACACAAAATCGTATTCATCATCTTTGATGCCATTCAGCAGCATGGTATCCGCACAGATAAAATTGATGTTTTTGTCCCAGCCGTATTGTTTTGCGGCCCGCTCCGCATTGGCTAATTGGTTTTCAGAAATATCGCAGGATGTGACACAGGCCCCCATCATGGCAAAAGCGTATACCGCGTGATTATCCCCGCTGGACGGCACGCAGACCTTCTTGCCTTTCAGACCGGGCACATACTTGTGCAATACCTCCCATGCAACAGGGTCAAACGCGTTTGCCGGATTTTCTGCAATATGGCTCATTTTCTGTTCGGAGTGTTCATACCGGGAATACTTCTCTGCGTAGGCGTTCCAATTGGCTTTATTTTTACTTGCTATAACAGACATACAACGGCCTCCGTTTATCAAAAAAAATAGCGGGGACAAAAACCCCGCAAAATAAAAAGCGTGGCTGATACCGGCACAAAAGCGCACGGCACACCACAGCCAATATCGCTAATCGCCTGAAATAATATTAAATTATCAGCTTCGTACCTCTCCTGATCCCGGGATTTATGCGCGTCAACCAAAACACCCCTTTCCTTTAATTTTATCGGACCGAATTTCATCCTTACACAATTTAACATTTTAGAGAAAAAAAGTCAAGCGGAAATTTACAAAAAAATAACATTAGTGTATAATGGACATATTACGACAATGGGGAGTGGGTTTCATAGGTATAACAGGCGCGTTAACTAATATGGCGGCAATACTTTTGGGCGGCGGGCTGGGGCTTCTGCTAAAGGGCAAGGTGCCGGAAAATATCTCCGGGAATATCATCCGCGCGCTGGGGCTGTGTGTCTGCGTGATCGGCGTCGCAGGCGCGCTTGGCGGCGATTTGATGCTTACGGTTGTGTCAATCGCGCTGGGGGCCTTTACTGGCGAGCTGCTGGATATTGACGGTAAGCTGAACAGTACCGGCAGGTGGCTTCAAAGAAAAATGAGCAAAGCGGGCGCGGACTCCGCCTTTACTGAGGGCTTTGTCGCCGCAACGCTTCTATTTTGCGTGGGCGCGATGGCAATTGTCGGCTCCGTGGAAAGCGGGCTTAGGGGCGATCACAGCGTTGTTTTCACAAAATCGATTTTAGACGGCGTGACCTCAATGCTGCTTGCGTCTTCGCTCGGCTTTGGCGTGCTGTTCTCAGCGGGGGCGGTTTTGCTGTACCAAGGGTCCATAGAGCTGTTCGCGGGATATTTGCAAAACATACTTACAGATGGGCTGATATCGCAGATATCCGGCGTGGGCGGCGTGATGATACTGGGGATCGGCGCGAATATGGCTTTGGGGGCAAAAATCAAGGTCGCGAATCTCTTGCCGGGATTTTTGTTCGCCGCCGGGTATTTTTATGTTTTTATGGGATAGGCAAACGAAAGGGGCGGTAAAAATGGCAGTTCCGATGAAAACCATACCAGGCTATGAAAACACAAAACCGGGCATCCAAGTGGGGGATAAGCTGCCCTTGCGCGGCGGAAAATTCAGTGACGATGACATTCTTTTCCTGCGGCAAATGGGCATTGAATGGGTGATGGTTGAAGGGCCTGACGGCGAGGTCGGCGTGAACGATTATAAAGATTTGGTTCGCGGCGTGGAAAACAAGGGGCTGAAGGTCTACCGCCTTTCAAACCACTATTTCCATAATATGGATGTAATCACGCTGAACCTGGAAGGCCGCGACAAAAGGCTGGAGGGCTATCTCAATTATATCCGCGCGATGGGGGCGGCGGGCGTGCGGTACTCCACCTACGCGCATATGGCGAACGGCATCTGGCGCTCGGGCGAAACAAAGCCGATACGCGGCGGGCATTTCGGCCACGGCTGGGATAAAGACAGCCCTGACAGCCGCGGGAGGTGGATCGGTACATACTACGGCAGCGGACTCAGCCACGGCCGCATATACACCGAAGATGAGCTGTGGGAAAACTACGCCTATTTCATAACCCGCGTCGCAAAGGTCGCGGAGGACAGCGGCGTATTTATAGGTATGCACCCGGACGACCCGCCGGTCTACACGCTTGCGGGTGTGCCGCGCAAAATCTTCGGTACGTTTGAGGGATACAAAAAGGCCCTGGAAATCGCGGACAGCCCGAATATCGGTGTGTGCCTGTGTTGCGGCTGCTGGCTGCAGGGCGGCGATATGATGGGCGCGGATGTCTACGAGGCGGCGCGGTATTTCGGGCAGATGGGCAAACTCTTCAAGCTCCATGTCCGCAATGTCACAAACCCGATGGACCAGCCGGGCGGCTTTGCCGAAACTTACCCGAACGACGGTTACGGCGATGTACCGAAAATCGTCCGCACGTTAAGTGAGGTTGGGTTCGACGGTTGCATTATGAATGACCACCTTGCCCCGATGGTAGGCGGCGAGTATACAAGCGCGGCATTCCAGACCGCATACCTGCTCGGGCTTGTGGATGCCGCAAACCGGGGCGCTTAAGGCTATGAAAAAAATCCTCCTGTATATTCTATGCCTGTCGCTGGTATTCACGGCATTTTCCGCCTGTAAGCGGGTAGTGTCCCCGCCGCCGCCTGCGCCGAAACAGCCCGTCGATGAGGAAGATTTTATCCCGAAAGAAGAGCCTGTACCGGTTCTTCCCGCACCAAAACCGCCCGAACCGCCCGCGCCTTTGGACGATCCCGGCCCTGAACCGCAAATACAGGAAGACGAACCGGTCACGCAATGGGACGATCTGCCCTTGCAGCTTAACGCGGCGGGGACTGTTGTGCCGGGGATGCCAATGGTTGCGATTACCTTTGACGACGGGCCGGGGAAATTCACAGGGCGCATTTTGGATATACTCGAACGGCACGGCGCGCGCGCGACATTTTGCGTGGTCGGCACTTTGCTGGAACAGGATGGTGGCATGGAAACCGCCGCGCGTACAGTTGCCGTGGGCAGTGAGGTAATCGGCCATTCCTGGAGCCACGAGTATTTCACGCAGATTTCGGAGGATGAGGTCAGAACGCAGATACTCGACACGGCGCGCGCCATCGAAAACGCCACCGGGATAAGCACAAACCTTTACCGCCCGCCATACGGCAGGGTTGACGAAAGGGTCGAGCGAATTTCGCGGGAGCTTGGCTTTGCGCTTGTTAAATGGTCGGTCGACCCCAGGGATTGGGAAACGAAGGATGCGGACCTAATATACGATGAAATAATGCGCGGCGTGCATGACGGCGCGATCATCATAGCGCATGATTCCTACAGCACGACAGCGGACGCGATGGAGCGCGTGGTACCCGCGCTGATTGAACGCGGCTACCAGCTCGTCACGGTTTCGGAGCTGCTTATGCATACATATGGCACGGTCGAGGCGGGGAAGGTGTATAATAAATAAAATGCCGTCAGCAAACGCACGAAAAAACGCACAAATCTACAAAAGCAAGCAGGCACAAACCTAAAACAAGGAGCGACACCGGAAACGCCCGCGCACGTAATTACAGCGGAAAAAGTCTTTAATTTCTTTTGTTCCTAATTCCTTTTTTCGCGTTCAAGCCCTGGAGCCCGGCTCGGCTGGGTGATTGGGCGGATTATAGGGCAAAGCATTTGACGTGCGCGATGAAGAGCACAAGGCTATGCGGTTTGTCGAAGCGGGGGTCCGGGGTCTCCCCGGCGCGTTTTGGTTACTTTGCCGCGTTGCAAAGTAACTGCCCCCGCGGCATGAGTGGTGAAA
>WRLS01000042.1 GCA_009776345.1 Oscillospiraceae bacterium
GACCCCGAACCCCCATTTCGACAAATCACATAGCCCTGTGCCTTTCATCGCGCACGTCATATGCATAGTTCTATAATCCGCCCAATCGCTCAGCCGAGCCGAGCTCCAGGTCTCGAACGCGAAAAAAGGTATTTGGAAAAAGGGATATCAAAGACTTTTTCCGCTGTTATTACGTGCGCGGGCGCTTCCGGGCGTCGCTCTTACCTTTAGGTTTGTGCCTGCTTGCCTTTGCAGCTGTCCCCCTCTTGAGGGGGATGTCACGAAGTGACAGGGGGAGTGCGATTTATCGCTTTGTGACGGGTGTTTTAATTACGCATTATTCTATCCGGGGTGATTTTTTGATATATCTCGACAACGCCGCCACGACCCGCACGGACGACAACGCCGCCCTCACCGCGCTGGAAATAATGCGGGGGGACTACGGCAACCCGTCGTCTTTGCATGGGATGGGCTTTGCGGCGAAAAAACGGCTTGACACCGCGCGCGCACAGGTTGCCGCCGCGCTGGGCTGTGCGGATAAAGAAATCGTCTTTACCTCCGGCGGGACAGAAGCCAACAACCTGGCGATTTTCGGCGGCGCGGAGGCTTTAAAACGCCGGGGAAATCACATCGTCACATCGGGTACAGAACATTCCTCCGTGCTTTCCCCGGCCGCAGAGCTTGAGCGCAGGGGGTTTTCGGTTTCCCGCACAGCCGCGCAGGAAATCGCGGGCGCGGTGACGGACAAGACAATCCTCGTGACCTGCATGATGGCAAACAGCGAAACCGGCGCGCTCACGGACATAGCGAAGCTTGCTGCTATGATCCGCCATAAAAGCAAGCTCTGCCTAATCCACTGCGACGCGGTTCAGGCTTTCGGGAAGCTGCCGTTTTCTGTGCGCGATCTGGGCGTGGATCTGCTTTCCGTAAGCGCGCATAAAATCCACGGGGCAAAGGGCTGCGGCGCGCTGTATGCCGCAAAGCGCGTCATGCCCCAAATGTTCGGCGGCAAACAGGAAAACAGCCTGCGCCCGGGGACACAGCCCCTCCCGGGTATCTGCGCTTTCGGAGCGGCGGCGGAAAACGCATATTTGAATATGGCCGCAAACTTAGAAAAAGTTGGCAAAATCTGCGGTTATTTCGAGGAAAAAGCCGCGAATTTCCCCGGCCTGTGCATCAATAGCCCCGCTATCAGCACACCTTATATACGCAGCATATCTTTGCCCGGATTTTTGTCCGCGCATTTAGTCAATTCACTTAGCGCGCAGGGCATCTGCGTTTCCGGCGGGTCGGCCTGCTCCGGCGGCGGCAGAAGCCATGTACTGGAGTTTATGGGGCTGGAAAACAGCCGCATAGACAGCGCTCTCAGAATCAGCTTTTCTAAATACACAACAGAAGCCGAAATCGATGCTTTTTTCGATGCGCTTGCGCATACAGCACGGACGCTGGCGAAAGGATAAACAAACAACAAATGAACGAGGTTATTTTGCTTAAAAGCGGCGAGATCGCGCTCAAGGGCCTAAACCGCTCGTCCTTTGAAGATATGCTCATCCGCAACGCCAAACGCGCACTCAGCGGGCTTGGCGATTACAGCTTTACAAAAGCGCAATCGACTTTTTATGTTTCGCCCCGCAGTGAAGGCTGTGACCTGGGGCGCGCTATGCACGCGCTGTCTAAAGTTTTCGGTATTGCTGCGCTTTGCCGCGCGGGGACAGTGCCAAAGGATTTCGGGGCGATAAAGCCCTATGCCGCCGAGTACGCGCGGTCAGCGCTGGAATCCGCAAACACATTCAAAGTAAACGCAAAGCGCGCGGACAAAAAATTCCTGCCCGCAACCCCGGAGCTTTGCGCACAGCTAGGCGCTTACCTGCTGGAAAAATTCCCGCATCTAAAAGTCGATGTACACAGCCCCGATGTCACCGTCACGGTGGAAGTGCGGGACAGTGCCGCGTACATACACACCGGGCAAATACAGGGCGCGGGCGGCATCCCGGTCGGCAGCGGCGGAAACGCGGCGCTCCTGCTTTCCGGCGGCATCGACAGCCCTGTCGCGGGATACATGATGGCAAAGCGCGGCATAAAAATCACCGCGGTCCACTTCGCAAGCCCGCCCTACACAAGCCAACTTTCCGAAGACAAGGTGCATACGCTCTGCAAAAAGCTCGTGCCCTACTTGGGCTTTATAAATCTGCTCACCGTGCCGTTTACGGAAATCCAGGAGGAGATAAAGGCAAAATGCAATGAGGATTACCTCACGCTGATAATGCGCCGCTTCATGATGGATATCGCCGGAAGGCTCGCTGTGCAAAACGGCTGTATGGCACTCATCACCGGCGAGAGCGTCGGGCAGGTCGCAAGCCAGACAATGGCGGCGATCGCCTGTACGGACAACGCCTCCCCCCTCCCCGTCCTGCGCCCTGTTATCGGCATGGACAAGGAGGAGATTATCGCCGTCGCCCGCAAAATTGACACATTTGAAACCTCGGTCCTGCCATACGACGACTGCTGCACCGTCTTCACGCCAAAGCACCCGCGCACAAACCCCAAGCTTGACGCGGTGCGAAAAGAAGAAACGAAGCTGGACTTAACCGGACTGACAGAGCGGGCGGTGATTGGGACGAAGGGGATTTTGGTGCGGGGGTGAAATACAGTAAAACCGGAAAGGGGATGCGATATGCCGGATAAAGCGAAATATTGGCTTGAGCTTTGTGATGATGACCTAAAAGCCGCAAAAGCAATGCTAAGATCTGATAATTTTTTATGGGCAGGCTTCATATGCCATTTAATTGCAGAGAAAGCGTTAAAAGCTGTCATCGCAAATATCACGAACGAAGTGCCGCCGAAAACTCATCATCTAATAAATCTTGCGGAACGAGCCGGTGTAGCAGGCGATTTATCGGAAGATCAGAAAAAGCTTTTGGGCGAGCTGAACCCGCTTAATATCGAAGCGCGCTATCCCGAACACAAAGAACGCATTGCAAAAACATTAACTGCCGAAAAAACTGCCGGGCTTTTACGGGAAACGGAGGACCTCCTATGCTGGATAAAGCAAATGTTAGGAAAATAGCATATGATTACTCGGTTGAAGTTACGAAAGCCCTAAAGCCCGATAAAATAGTCCTGTTTGGATCTTATGTAAACGGTGACCCTCATAATGACAGCGATATTGACATAGCTGTCTTTGTACATGGTTTGGACGACACTGCTTGGTATGATGCCCGTATTGCTTTGCAAAAAATACTTTGGCATAGAGATTTCCGTAGTATAGAGCCGCATTTATTAGACATAACCCGCGATCGCAGCGGATTTGCCGCGCACATTGATAAAACAGGTGAAACCATATATCCGCTGTAATACACAGCACACCCATCCCCTCAACCCAAAAAACCCTGGCGGTGAAACGCTGTGGAATAAATAAAGCGAAGGGATAAACTCCTATGCCGGATAAAACAAAATATTGGCTTGAGCTTTGTGATGATGACCTATTGACCGCAGAGGTTCTTTTAGAAAAGCAAAGGCTTTTGCACATGGGGTTTTTCTGCCATCTTGTTGCAGAAAAAGCGTTAAAGGCTGTCATCGCCTCTCAAATTGATGCGAATCCGCCTCATATACACAACTTAACAACACTCGCTAGCCGAAGCGGGGTTTCGCCTTATTTATCCGAAAATCAGCTCAGTCTTTTAGAACAGTTAAACCCGTTGCAAATTGAAGCAAGGTATCCCGAATATAAAGGCTCAATAGCGGCAACGCTCACATATGACAGATGCCGGAAAATATACAGTGAAACGGAGGGCTTTTTATGCTGGATAAAGCAAAGGCTAGGCAAATAGCCCAAGAATACACAAATGAAGTATGCCGCGCACTGAACCCAAAGTCGGTAATCCTGTTTGGTTCCTTTGTTAACGGCACACCGCATGAATACAGTGATATTGATATAGCTGTTGTTTTTGACGGTTATAAAGGCGACCGGTACGATACCGCGGTTATGCTTCAGCGCCTTCGGCGTAATATAGATGACAGCAGCGGCGGCGGCATAGAGCCTCACTTGCTTGATGAAGCCAACGACCGCAGCGGCTTTTTGTCCCATATAAAAAAGACCGGTGAGCTAATCTACGGGCAATAGATAGCCGGTCAAAAAACCCGGGCGGTGAAAAAAACTTGATAGCCGAAATTCTTATCGTACCAAGCAAAGACGCGCCGGACGCGGTAAAATCCGGCGCGCAGTACATAGCCCGCTGCCTTGGCTCCGACGGGCTGAAGGTGCGGGAAAACGTCAGCCTGTGTACCGGGCGGCGCAAGCTCGGGCAGGCGGTCAGCTCCGCCCTTGACCGCAGCGATGTAGTGATCATCCTCGGCGGCATGGGCAAGGAAAGCGGCTACCTTTCCAGAAGCGTTGTCGCGGGCGGGCTTGGGCTTTCCCTTGTGCGGGACGAAAGCTGCCTGGACGCGGTCCGCGCGTATTGCGCGCGTTCCGGGGAGCCTTTTTCCGCGGACGACGAAAACTGCGCGGATATGCCCGAGGGCGCACAGGCATTCGCGCCGGCCTACGGCAAATCGCCCGGATGCGCGGTGTCCTCCGCCAGCCAGCATATAATCATGCTCCCGGAAGCCCCGCAGGAGCTTGCCGAAATGTGGGGGAGATACGTTTCCCCGTATCTGGGCGGCACGCCTTCAGCTCTGTCGGTCACGCATATTATCCGCACATACGGCGCGGGGGAGGATTATGTCCGCGAAAAGCTCGGCAACCTCACCGCTACGGTAAACCCGTCAGTCACAGTCCATCGGGACGGCAACGAGCTTGCGATACGCGTTTCCGCCCACGGGACACAGACACGGGACGCGGCGATGCTCTGCGCCCCCGTTTTAAGGGAAGCCGCGCGGCGTTTGGGCGACCTTGCCTACGGGCTGGATGTAGATTCCATACAATCCGCCGTCGCGATAAAGCTCGCGAAAAAAGGCCTGGGGCTTGCGGTCGCGGAATCAGGCACAGGCGGGATGCTCACGCGGATTATCGGCGAGGCGGGCGGCGGCACGGATATCCTGCGTTACAGCGCCTATACCGACGACGACGAAAAGAAAATCACAAAGCTGGACCTTTCCCCAAAGCTTCTTAAAAAACGCGGCGGCATCTCCGAATACGCGGCTGTCGCAATGGCGGAGGGCGCGCGCAAGCGGGCGGGCTGTGATATCGGCGCGGCAATCGCCGCAAATGTCAATGATTTTGAAGACAGGCGCACAGACCCCGGGCTTGTGTACATAGCGGTGTGCGATGGCAATTATGTCTATGTAAAAAAGCTCGTGGTCGGTACAGGCAACGCGGACGAGGACGTCATAACCGACGCGGCGATATCCCGCGCGCTCAATATGATCCGCCTGTTCGTGGATTACCTGCCCGGGCATTACAAGGGCTGTGTGCCGCTTGAAAGCGCGCTTTGGGGCAAAAGGGCGGTTACAGAGCGCGACAGCTACGACGAGGACTGCGAAAGCGCCCCCTACAGCGTCAGAAAAACCGTGGCGGACCGTTTACTTATAAGAAAGGCGGATGAACCGAAAGTAAAAGTGAGAAAATTATTATTTATGCTGGCGGTGCTGGTGTTCGCCGGATGCGCGGGTTATCTCAGCTATTATTACTACGATTCCATGACCGCGCAGAACCGGCACAGGCATCTGCAAAGCCTCTATGAGGAACCTTCACCCGACGAGCCCGGCGCGGTTGACGAGGATTTCCCGGCGCAGTTCAGCTCGCGCTTCGGACAGCTTTGGTCCGTCAACAACGACACCGTGGGCTATATTTCCGTGGAAGGCACGCAAATCGGCTACCCTGTCGTACAGGCGCCGGACAACGAATATTACCTGCGGCGCGATTTCCATAAAAACGAAAGCAGGCACGGAATCCCATTCATGGATTACCGTGTCGAGATCGGCAGGCCCAGCGACAATTTTGTAATCTACGGGCATAATATGGAGGACGGGCGGATTTTCGGCGAGCTGATAAATTACAAGCGCCTTGGATATTTAACCGAGCATCCGGTAATACAGTTCGACACGCTGTATGAGGAAAGCGGGTTTATAGTCTTCGCGGTTTTCCTTGCGGATGTCGGGGAATTCCCTTACCACGATTTCATCAACGCCTCCTCCTCCCGCGATTTCAGAAATTATGTCGAGGAGCTAAAATACCGCAGTATACTCGATACCGGCGTGGATGTATCCTACGGCGACACACTGCTCACCCTCTCCACCTGCTCCACGGATTTTAAAGACGCCAGGTTTGTCATTGCCGCCAGAAAACTGCGCGGCGATGAAGACCCGGACGCGCTTATTTCCGGCGCGGCGGAAAACCCGTCCCCGCTGTATCCCGATGCCTGGTATAGTTTATACGGCGGCGAGCCTCCCGACGTCCCCAAAAACGCAAGCATCGCGCCAAGTATGACAAGCGCGGGGGTCCCTCCGCAGGATCAAGGCCCCGACCCCGAAGAAAGGCCGGCGGTTATGTCCTATGTCGCGGGAGCGTCAGCGCCGTCGTCCCAGCTGCCGCCGCTTATAACCCACGCGGAAATAGAAGCCGCAAAAGCCGCCGAGCAGGAGGCCGCCGAACAGGCGGAACGCGAAGCCGCCGAAAAGGCCGCGCAGGAGGCCGAGGCGCAAAGGCTGGAGCTTCTGGTAAAGCAGCTGGAAGCGGACGGCGCGGCGGCGGCGGCAAACGCGGCTTCCTCCGCCGAAAAAGCAGAAATCGCCGCGGATGCTGCGGAAAGCTCCACAGGCGTACAACAGGCCGAAAAGCATATGGAAACCGCATATACCTCCGCAAGGCAGGCCCAGGCGCACGCACAAAGCGCGGTGGACATAGCCGCACAGGCAAAAACAGACACCGCGGCAAGCATGGCAACCGCGGCAAAGGTATCGCTGGAAAACGCGGCAGACGCCTATTACCGCGCAAGCGCCGCGGTGGCAAAGCTAATCGAAGAAGAAAACCTGCGCATCGCGTCCGAAGCGGCAAACAACAGCGCGCCGCCCGCAAGCACTCAGGACCCGGGCAACCTAACCGTCACGGAAATCGGCGCGGGTAAAATTACGGGCAGTACGCTTGATATTATATCAAGGATCGTCCAGGTGGAAATCGGATCAGCCTTCCACGACGAGGCAATCAAGGCACAGGCAGTCGCGGCATACTCATTTTTACTCTACGAGAGCGCGGGGGGCAAAATCCCGTCCGTGTACCTCGCCCCTTCGGTAAGCGATAAAGTCCGCCAAAATGTAGCCGCGGTTTTGGGGCAGAAGGTTACATACGGCGGCAAAGTCGCTTTCACACCGTATCACGCCGCAAGCGCCGGTGTTACAACGTCCTCAAGGGATGTCTGGGGCGGCTCTTACCCATATCTTGTATCGGTCGACAGCTCCATTGAAACAAGCCATAATACCCACCGCGTTTCCGTAAGCATGAGCCGCAAGGATGTCGAGGAGCGCATTTCCTCCCGCCTCGGCATAACGCCCGCGGGCAATCCCGCAAATTGGTTCGAGGTTCTTTCCTACACCGACGGCGATTACATCGGGCAAATGGCGGTATGCGGCGAAACAAGGAGCGCGAGGGGCACAACCCTGACCGGCCGCATAATCCGCGAACAGGTGCTTAATTTGCGCTCCGCCGCCTTTGAAACCGATTACAACAGCGCCGCGGACACTTTTACCTTCACAACCTACGGCTACGGCCACGGCGTCGGCATGAGCCAAATCGGCGCGAATATGTACGCGCAGCAGGGCCGGGGCTACGCCGATATCCTCGCGCATTATTATCCGGGGACGAGCCTTCGGCAGGATTGAGGTTTTAGGTTTGAGGTTTTAGGAAGGGAAGAAGCAATAAAGCTTCATTCCTATACAAAACCACCCCGGCGCATACGCGCCACCCCTCCAAGGAGGGGAATAAGCTACAAAGGCAAGCAAGCGCAAACCTAAAGGAAAGAGCGACACCGGAAGCGCCCGCGCACGTAATTACAGCGGAAAAAGTTTTTGATTTCTTTTTTTCCTAATTCCTTTTTTCGCGTTCAAGCCCTGGAGCTTGGCTCGGCTGAGCGATTGGGCGGATTATAAGACAAAGCACATGACGTGCGCAATGAAAGGCACAAGGCTATGCGGTTTGTCGAAATGGGGGTCCGGGGTCTCCCCGGCGCGTTTGCTTCTTTGCGCGAGCAAAGAAGAGCCTCCGCGGCTTGAGCGGTGAAAAATGACTGAATATGAAATCGTGGTATAAACCACCCCGGCGCATACGCGCCACCCCTCCAAGGAGGGGAATTTCGGGCGGGCATGAAAGCCCGCCCCTACGAACTCCCCCTGTCACTTCGTGACACCTCCCTCAAAGATGGGGACTTTGGCCTCCCTCTTTGAGGGAGGTGGCGTCCGCAGACGCCGGAGGGAGGTTTTTAATTATGCATTATGAATTACGCATTACGAAAGGATGATCCCCACATGACCGCAGAAATACTATGCGTCGGCACGGAAATACTGCTGGGCGATATCGTCAACACAAACGCGGCGTATATCGCAAAAGGGCTTGCGGAGTGCGGCATCGGCTGTTATTACCAAACCGTTGTCGGCGACAACCCCGCACGGCTAAGAAAGGCGCTGGACACCGCGCTTGACCGCGCGGACGCCGTTATCATGACAGGCGGGCTCGGCCCCACCTACTACGACCTTACAAAGGAAACCGCGGCAGATTATTTTGGCTTGGATATGGAACTGCATCAGCCGTCCTACGACCATTTGCTGGGGATGTTCAGGCGTTTTGGGCGGCCAATGTCGGAAAGCAACAAAAAACAGGCGTATATGCCAAAGGGCGCGGTAGTCCTGCATAATGACAGGGGCACAGCCAACGGCCTGATGGTCAGCGGGAACGGCAAAACAGCGATCCTTATGCCCGGTCCCCCGCGTGAAATGACCGCCATGTTCGACAATTTCGTGAAGCCATACTTGCGGGAGAGATCCGGCGCGGTGCTTGTTTCAAGCAGTGTGCATCTTTTCGGCATCGGTGAATCCGCTGTGCAGGATATGCTCAAAAGCTTTATGGAAAGCCGCTCTAACCCGACTGTCGCCCCTTACGCCAAAGAGGGGGAGGTCATGCTGCGTGTCACGGCGTCCGCCCCTACCGGCGAAGAGGCGCAGGGCATGATTACGCCGGTTATCGAGGAGATACGCGGGATGCTCGGCGAATATATCTACGGCATTGATACCGGCAACCTGCAAACAGCGCTGGTAAATACGCTGGCGGAAAAAAACCTCACTATAGCCGTGGCGGAAAGCTGTACCGGCGGGCTTGTCGGCAAACGCATTACCGAGGTGCCCGGCGCTTCCGGTGTATTCGCCTGCTGCGTATGCACTTATTCCAATGAGATGAAAACGAAGCTCCTCGGCGTCAGCGCCGATGTGCTGAACACCTACGGCGCGGTGTCGGAGCAAACCGCAATCGAAATGGCGCGCGGTGTGCGGGCCTTATCCGGGGCGGACCTCGGCTTGTCTGTCACCGGGATTGCGGGGCCGGGCGGCGGCATGCCGGAAAAGCCGGTGGGGCTTGTATATATCGCGGTAAGCTCATCAAACGGCGATACGGCAAAGGAGCTGCGCCTCTCCCGCGGCTACGGCGGCGAGCGCGAGCATATCCGCTGGCTCGCATCATCGAACGCGCTGCATTTGGCGCTGCGCAGCGCAGCCGCGCAGGATTAAGGATTTAGGTTATAGGTTTTAGGGAAAGGACAAATCTGTTGATTTCTTCCCTTCCTAAATCCTTAATCCTAAAACCTCAATCCTGCCGAAGGCAAAACACCCGTCATCACTGCGAATAATCGCAGTGATGCCACCCTCTTTAAAAAAGAGGGTACGTCCTACGGTTGTTTTGTGTTTTTTAATATGTAAAAATAAATCTTGTTGTAGCTTTACCCTCTTTTTTAAAGAGGGTGGCACCGTGACGACTTGTTCGTCGCGGTGACGGGTGTTTTGGTGTTTTGTAATTTACGGGCGGCAATCCCCCGCCCTTTTCCTAAAACCTATAACCTCAATCCTGCGCCGCGGCGCATAGCCGCCTTATACAACAATCCCCGCACCGCGGGTTTCTCGCGGTGCAAACCGCGCGGCCATGCAGCACCATCCGATGGCAGAAATTATTGGACTGCGCAGGGTCCAAAACCTCGCGCAGCTCCCTTTCCACAATATCGGGATTTTTGCTCGTACTAAGCCCCAGCAAATTCGTAATGCGTATACAATGCGTATCGCACACAACCGCGGGCTTGCCGTACACATCCCCCAAAATAAGGTTCGCGGTTTTGCGCCCAACCCCCGGGAGCTTAAGCAGCTCTTCCATATTGTCGGGGACAACGCCGCCGAAATCTTCGCAAAGCATTTTTGCCATGGCGATTATGTCCCGCGCCTTTGTGCGGAAAAACCCGCATGGCCGCACGATTTTTTCCACGTCACCGGCATCGGCGCCGGCAAAACTTTCAAGCGTAGGATAAACGGCAAACAGCTCTTTTGTTACGATATTTACCCTAGCGTCGGTACACTGCGCGGCAAGGCGCACAGACACCAAAAGCTCATACGGCTTTACGGCGTCCAGCGTGCAAAGGCTGTCCGGGTACTCCCGCGCAAGCGCCTCCGTTATTTTTTCCGCCCTGCTTTTCCTTGTCATTTTGATTAACTTCCCTTCCCTAAAACCTAAAACCTAAATCCTGAAACCTGCGCGTAGCGCCGTAGGGTCGGGGTTCCATCCCCGACCGTCATTACTCCCTCCGACGCTTCGCGCCACCTCCCTCAAAGAGGGAGGCAAAGTCCCCCTCTCTGAGGGGGATGTCAACGTAGTTGACAGGGGGAGTTCGCAGGTCCGGGGTTCCATCCCCGCCCGAAAATTCCCCTCCTTGGAGGGGTGGCAGGCGTAGCCTGACGGGGTGGTTCGTAGGGGCGGCAATCTGCCGCCCGCAAATTACCAACCAAACAATATTTTTACGTGTTTTATGCCCCCTTCGCGCACGAAGGGGGATGTCACGTAGTGACAGGGGGTTGTCTTTTGGCGTTGAATTAACGGGCGGGAAAACCCCGCCCCTACAGCACAACGTATTATTGCGCCGTAGGGGACGCACACCCGGGCGTCCCGCATTTACCAAACAATCAACTACCGGTTATTTTCCCCCCTGCACAAAAACTTCCTCGCCGATGCAGTATCTTCCGTTTGTCAAATATGTTTTACACCATTTTTCGGCTTGGGAAGTCATAAACACAAGCTCTTTTTTATATTTATCGCAGTAAAACACATCAATCGGGTTTATCCTATAATTTTCATAAAGGAATTCACACGCGCACTTGTTTACCTCGATGGTTTTTATGGGGTATTTTAGGGCGTTTAGCACTGCCGTCACCTTCCGTCGCTTTATTTAACAAACAAAGAGTGCAGGGGTATAGGTTACCATACCCCTGCACCGCAGCAACGCAGATACCCTGACAGCTTGCCAAAAGCGTAAGCTGTGAGTATAATAATACTGGGTGCGGCTATTATAGCCGTTGGCATGGAAGCGGCAAACTTCCCTGTCAGGGTCAAGGTGATACTGCACCTTGACCTGCCTGCCTTATTTGTTTGTTACCAATCATTATAAACTATATAAACACAATAAGCAAGCTCTAATAAACCCACGAAAGAAGGCGTTCTATGAACCTGCCGAATAAACTGACAGTCCTGCGCGTATGCCTAATCCCGATTTTTCTTTTCTTGTTTTTCCCCGGCCCATCCGCGCTTCTGCCGGGATTTTTCCGGGATTATCACTATTTCTGGGCGCTGGCTGTCTTTTCGCTGGCATCCTTCACCGATTATCTGGACGGCAGGATTGCGCGAAGGCGCGGGCTTATCACAGATTTCGGCAAACTGATGGATCCGCTCGCGGATAAAGTGCTGGTAATGGCGGCGATGGTCGGGCTGGTTGGCACGGGGATGGTCCACCCCATAACCGGCATTGTGATTTTGGCGCGGGAATTTCTTGTAAGCGCAATACGCCAGCTTGCGGCTTCCGGCGGGCATATTTTGGCGGCGGATAATTGGGGCAAAATGAAAACCGTCGCGCAAATGCTCTGGATTGCCGTGCTGCTGCTAATTTCTCAAATGCGCCTGACCGGCGGCCCGCTATCTCCCGCCGTTATGGAAATAACCGCTGCCGCGCTTACTGTAATTGCCCTGCTGCTCACTGTTTACAGCGGGATAAATTACACATGGAAAAACCGCGGGCTTTTCGCTGATATGTAATATTCAACTATTCATCCGCAACCTATAGGGCTTGACAATCCCGCAAATACTTCATCTTGTAGAAAATCGGCAAATATCCCCGCCGCCCGCGCATTTCTCCCCGCTATTATTCAAGCCCGGATGCATATTATACCCATTGTAATAGCCCCCTGCACAGGGTATTTGCGCGTAGCGTTGAAAACCCTGTGGAAAATGTGGAAAGATGGGATTGTTATTCGGGGAAAAAATATTTTACGCAATTTTTTCTTTGCATCCCCTTTTGCATATTTTGTAAAAATAACAAATAGTTATTTCTGCTCCCCCGTCAAATATTTAATCGCCCGCTCGATGGACTGCGCGACCTTTTCATCCGCCCCGGAAAGCCCCGCGCTGCGGTAATCGAAAAGGTTGCAAAACGCGTCAATATCGGCTTTTATATCGCGCAGGCGTTTTCTGCTCACATCGCCTGTCGCCTTTATAAACCCTGCCAGCTTCTCCCCGCGGAGCGTCCTGCCGCCTGCGCCGATCAGCATACGCGCGTGGGGATAGCACAAATACTCCTGCTGTGCGTATAGCTCGCGGAAATCCTCTTCCCTTGCCCATACCGCCGCAATGTTTGACCCTATGCGCCTGAACTCGCCGTCTATCTTTTGGCAGATAAAGCACGGGCCGTCCTCCTGCCCCGCCGTATTTTTCCCGAAAATGCCCGCGGACTTGACGGGCGCGTCAAAGCTTTCATCGGCCCAGGCCAGCCTTGTCTGCAGCATAAGCGCCACCGACAGCCTGTTGCGCTGCTGCAGCATCATATCAAAATGCCTGCGGCAAAACCCATGGCGGTTTGTTTGGATGCGCACATCAGGCTCCATCATCGCGGCGCCGGTGATATAATCCACCCAGCGCGCCTCCAGCGCGTCATACAGCGCGCAAAGCGGGCAGCCGCGCTTCGGCTCAAAAACCTCGCTTATCGGGATTGTATAGATGCTGTCTTTCATAATTTGAACCCCCAAATAGGAATTAGAAAATAGGAATTAGGAATTAGTAAGGGAAGAAGCGATAAGTTTTATCCTTATTTTGAACCACTCCGTCAAGCTACGCCTGCCACCCCTCCAAGGAGGGGAATAAGCCACAAAGGCAAGCAGGCACAAATCTAAAAATAAAGAGCGACACCGGAAGCGCCCGCGCACGTAATTACAGCGGAAAAAGTTTCTGATTTCTTTTATTCCTAATACCTTTTTTCGCGTTCGAGACCTGGAGCTCGGCTCGGCTGAGCGATTGGGCGGATTATAGGGCAAAGCATATGACGTGCGCGATGAAAGGTACGGAGTTATGCGGCTTGTCGAAATGGGGGTTCGGT
>WRLS01000043.1 GCA_009776345.1 Oscillospiraceae bacterium
TAGTGACAGGGGGTTGTCTTTGGCAGCGAATTACGGGAACAACCCCCGCCGCCCGCAGGCGGCACCCCCTTCGTGCGCGAAGGGGGCAAAGATTCGGGCGGCAAATTACCCTCCCTACGTGGTTTTGTTTTCAATTATGCATTATGAATTATGAATTATGAATTATTAAAAGGAGTCTCCCATGCTCGCCTATTATATAAACCTCACTCTAATCCTCGGGCTCGCTTTCCCGCTGTGCATAATAAAGCCCGCTAAATGGAAAAGCATACTGTATCTTTGCGTTACCTTCGGCTATATGTGGTTTTTGGCGTCGTTTCGGCATAACGTCGGCTTCGACTATCAAATCTACATCGATATTTTCGAAAGTCACAGGGGCGCCCCACTGCTCGCGGAAATCGCCTCTAACGGCTTTGAGGGCATTGAGCCGGGGTTCATCGCGCTCAATAAGCTAATGGCGCTGTTTGTACACAGCCCCGCCGCTATGTATGGGATTTACAGCTTTTTGATTTTTGCGCCTGTTGCGTGGTTTATTTACCGCCACTGCAAAGATATCTGGCAGGCGGCATGGCTGTATGTGACACTCGCTTTCTTTTATAGCAGCATGAATTTCATCCGCCAGGGGCTGGCGTGTTCTGTAATTGTGCTGGGTTACGGCTTTCTTAAAAACAAAAAAACCGTGCCGTTTATCCTTGTTGTGCTTTTGGCGGCGTGCTTCCACAAAACCGCGCTGATTATGGTCCCCGTGTATTTCCTGTGCCACCTGCGCTTTACATGGAAGCGCGGCGCGGTTTACGGCGGCATAACGCTGCTGCTGTATATTACGTCGCCTTTTATAGTCGATTTCGTCACAGATTATATTTTCACCGGATACAAGGGCACGATCTGGCTTGAGTCCGGGCTGTCGGTTTTATTCCTTTTCGTCCCTGCGGTTTTGCTGACCGCCTGCCTTGCCCTGAAAACCCGGTGGGGGCGCCATGAACCCGATGCGAATATGCTGCTTAACCTGACAATGTTCAGCTTCTTTTGCTGGGTGTTTATCACAAACCACTTTATCCTGGAGCGCTTCGGGATGTATATGTATATTTTCGCAATCGCCGCTGTGCCGTCCGCACTGCTGTCGCTGAAAGCTTCCCCCGAAGTTTACGAAAAATACGCGCAGGCAAAAGCATCAAAAAAGCCGCCGAAAGAAATTGCCCTTTACAAACAGGACATCCTGGAGCATAATAAGTATTATTGGAGCGCGGTGGCAGCGCTGATAATAATCACTTTGTGTTATAATGAGTTCGGTATGCACACCGGGGGCTTCCACGGGGTTTTCCCGTACAGTTCGATTTTTAATTTATAGGAGGGTTTTCATGAAAATCGCGGTCATTATCGAAGGCAGTACAAAAATCAGGAGCTTGGATGTAGAAAACGCCGTCAAGGGCTTTGACGGGCACGAGGTCTTCAACCTCGGCATGAAAAACACCGAAGGGGAGCCTGACCTTACCTACATGGAAACCGGGCTGCTCACCGCCCTTTTGCTCAACCTGGGCGCGGTGGATTTCGTGGTGGGCGGCTGCGGCACGGGGCAGGGCTATATGAACATGGTGCTTCAGTTCCCCGGGATTGCCTGCGGGCTTCTCTGCGACCCTGTGGACGCGTTTTTGTATTCGCAGGTAAACGCCGGCAACTGCATCTCCCTCGCGCTCAACAAAGGCTACGGCAACCTCGCGGGGGACATCAACGTGAAATATATTTTACGGGAGCTTTTTGAAAACGAATACGGCGCGGGCTACCCGGACGCGCGCAGGGAAATCCAAATAAACGCCCGCAAAAAGCTGGCGGGGGTGTCGCTCGCGGCGCATAAATCCATGGAGGAAATCATCGCGGGGATCGACCCGTCTATCACGGAAAACGCGCTTTCCTTCCCCGGCATTGCCGATTTCATTAAAACCCACGCGCCCCAAAGCCCGCTCAAAGCTTTTGTTTTAAGGCGGGTGTGAGCATGGAATACATAAAAGAGCTTTCTGTTATGCTGGAGGTCAAAGCGTGTGACCTGCGCGCCGCGCTGTATACGCAAAGCCGCAGCGCGGCCGACAGGGGCATACATATCGGCGGGGCGCAAACCGCGGTTGTCCCGATGGCGGCGCTGTACTACGGCGGCGGGATGCGATACTGCCTTGACGACCCAACGACAGAAGACCAGGATATCTTCATCTTAAGCAAAGGTCACGCGGTTGCGGCGCTCGCGGCTGTGTTCGCCGATATCGGCTACATCCCGGACGACGCCCTGCTCGGCTCCCGTGCTTGGGGCGCGGTGGTAAAGGGGCATCCGGGGCCGGTTATCCCGGGTGTGCCTGTCGCGACAGGACCGCTGGGGCATGGGATTGGCATAGCCTGCGGTTTTGCCGTGCGCCAAAAAGAACGCGGCGGATTCAACACATATGTTTTAGCGGGCGACGGCGAACTGCAGGAAGGCTCCTGTTGGGAAAGTATGCTCTTCGCCGCACATCATAAGCTGGACAACCTATGCGTGATTGTCGACAAAAACAACGGCCAGAGCGACGATACCAAAAACCTGCTTGTCGGGCTTGACGATTTGGGCGCACGGTTTGAGGCTTTCGGTTTCCGCGTATTCCACGCGGACGCGTCCAATATCCCGCAGCTTCTCGCAAGCTTGGAAGAGTTTGGGGCGTACCCGAGAAACGGAAAGCCCACCGCGATTATCTGTGATTGTTACAAGGGCTACGGCGGGTTTTCCTCAAATGCAGGTAAGCATAAATCCACGACCGATGATGAAGACTGCGATAATGAGCTTATGTTCCTAGGCCGCCGCCGCGAGAAGATGATCGCCGCACTCAACCACATGGATCTAAGCGCCGTCACGCTCTACGCCGAAAAAATCGGCTACCGCGCGGAGTATTCGGATGGTATGCTCACCGGGCTTGTGCGTATACCGAAAACGGTAAACATAAAACGCGCGGCAAAGCGCGATAAATCGCTTTGCTATGACAGCGCAAAACTCCCGCAGTTTGAAATCGGGCAGACAGCCGCGCCCACGGAAATCGGCATCGCGCTTGCGCGGACATTCGCGCAGGACAGCAATTTCTACACAATAGATTCAGACCTGTCGAACATCAGCGGCCTTTTCGAAGGCACCGCGCTTACAGACAGGACCCGCGCCTTCAACGCCGGTATCGCCGAATGTCACATGATGAATATGGCGGAGGGGCTTGCGGCAGTCGGGGCAAATGTATGGGTATGCACATTCGGACCTTTTTTCAACATTCAGGCGTTCAGGCGCATCTGTGTGAGCTTTCAGGAGCGCGCGGAGGTAATCGAAGCGCCGGGCGGCTGGCTTTCCGAGGGGCATAATCTGGACATAACATTTTTGTCCATCGCCGCGAATTTGGACACCGGCGTAAACGGCGCAACGCATATCTCCAACGACGATATCACAACAATCGGCCAGCTCGCCCATGTAAAAATCATCGACACCTCCTGCCCGCAGCAGCTTCTCGCGGCGGCAAAATGGATCGCGCAGGGGGGCCGCGGCCTTGTTTACCTTCGCGCAATGCGCAACCCGTCCCCTGTGCTGTACGGTAAAGATTTCACGTTTGAGTACGGCAGGGGCTATTTCCTGCGCGGGGACGAAAACAGCGGCACGGTGATAATTACCAGCGGGCACGGGGTACTCGAAGCGCTTGCCGCGGCCGATATACTCAGCAAAGACGGCATCGACGCGGCTGTCGCCGATATGCCGAGCTACGACGGAGTTTTGCTGCGAAAACTCGCCGAAAGCGGCAAAACAATCCTATTCGCGGAGCAGAACAACGGTTGGCTGTACGACTGCTTCTGCCGCGATGTGATAACCCGGCGCTTTGTTTGCGAGAGCGATAAAATCCACCGTATATCCGCGCGGGACGAAAACGGCAATCTGCGCTTTATACAGTCCGGCACTTATGATCAGCTCATCGGCGCGCTGGGGCTTTGCCCGAGGGGCATTGCGGATACTGTCAAGAAAATCTTAGGGAGGTAATATCATGCCCGAAAAGCTTATGCCTTTTATCGCGGGGCAGTTCGCGCTTTCCGAAACCGAAAGCTATATGGATGTTTTCGACCCCTCAACCGGTCAGGTTATCGGCTTCGCCCCCTGCTGTACCGCGGGCGAGGTTGAAAGCGCCGTAAGCGCGGCGAAGGCGGCGTTTCCCGCCTGGCGCGATACGCCCGCACATAAACGCGCACAGCTGTTTTTCAACCTTCAGCGGCTGATCAGTGAGAATATGGATGAGCTGACCAAGCTTGTCGCAACAGAACACGGCAAAGCTTTGAGCGAGGCGGAGGGCGACGTTATCAAAGCGCGGGAGATGACAGAATTTGCCTGCGGCATCCCGAGCCTTTTGATGGGCGAGAGTTTGATGGACACGTCCTCCGGTTACGACACCACGCTCTACCGCGAGCCTGTCGGCGTTTTTGCCGCAATCGCCCCGTGGAACTTCCCCGCCATGATCCCAATGGGCTGGATGACGCCGCTGTGCGTGGCGTGCGGCAATACAATCGTGCTGAAGGCCGCAAGCTCCACGCCGATGACCGCGCTGAGATTCGCGCAGCTCTACAAGCAGGCGGGCTTCCCCGACGGCGTTGTAAATATTATCACCTGTTCGCGCAAAGAAGCCGAAATCCTGCTTACCCATCCCGATATCGCGGGCGTTACATTTGTCGGCAGTACGGAGGTCGGGAAATATGTCTACAGCAAGGCGGCGTCTGCGGGCAAGCGCGTACAGTCCCTTTGCGAAGCGAAAAACCACGCCCTTGTCCTGCGCGACGCGCCCATAACCCGCACGGCGGCGGGGATTATGAACAGCGCGTTCGGCTGCGCGGGGGAGCGTTGCATGGCGCTGCCCGTGGTCGTCGCGGAAAACGCTATTGCCGATGAACTGATAGCCGAGCTTGTGCGCCTTTGCGGCCTGCAGAAAATCGGGCCGGCGTACCTTCCCGACACAAACCTGGGACCGGTAGTCACCAATACGCACAAGCGCAGTGTCGCCGATTGGATCGAAACCGGCGTAAAGGAAGGCGCGAAGCTCGTCCTCGACGGGCGGGATGTAACCGTCCCCGGCTACGAAGGCGGTTTTTATCTGGGGCATACAATCTTCGATAATGTAACGCCTGAAATGAGCATCGGCGAGCGTGAGATTTTCGGCCCCGTCCTGTGCGTCAAGCGCGTGGACAGCTTTGAGGAGGGTCTTGCCCTGTGCAACAAAAACCCCTTCGCGAACGGCTCGGTTATCTTTACGCAGAGCGGCTACTACGCCAGAGAATTCGCAAAACGCACCGATGGGGGAATGGTGGGCATAAATGTCGGCATACCCGTACCGGTGGGCGTGTTCCCGTTTTCGGGGCATAAGCAGTCGTTTTTCGGCGACCTTCACTGCCACGGCAAGGACGGCATACGTTTTTACACACAGATAAAATGCGTAACCGGTCACTGGTTCGACGAAGATGAGATGAAAAAAGAGCGCGTTTCTACATGGGACGGCGCATTATGAATTAAATCTACCGGGAGGATTCCAATTGCGCATACATATCGGTTTACTCGGCGCCGCAAAAAAAATCGCGGCCGCGGCACTGTCCGGCTTTTTACTGCTCACGGTTTTCCCGCAGGCACACGCGGCCTTGGGGGACGGTTCGATGGTCGAAATCACCGCTGAGCAGGCGCGCACATACTCCCCCAACAACCGCAGCAACAGGCCCAACCCCGCCTTTTATCCCCTGCCCAAAGGCACAAAGGACAGGATAACCGGCGGGCGGGTGTCGTTTCGGACGGGCGGGGTCACGCATTATTTCTATAACCTGGCATCCGGCGTCAGGGTTTCGGCGGACGATATCCGCGAGATACCGCGCCAAAACCTGCGCAACGAAATAAGCAGGCTCAGAATGAGCAGGCGCGGGAGCTTTATCTATGTCACGCTCAGTATGTCGGACCGCGTTTCCTACAAGGTCACAAACCGCTCCGAAACAGAAAACACAATCCAATTCCACTTCGCGAACACTGTTTCAACACCGGGGAACCAAAGGTTCGACAGCGGCATTTTCTCCCGGACGGTATGGGACGGCAGCACGCTGACCTTGCATTTCGCGAAGGACAACGCCTTTTGGGGATACACAGCATATTACGAAGGCGATAATCTGATTTTGAAATTCCGACAAAACCCCGGTTCCATCGAGAACGCGCGCATCGCGATTGAAGTCGGCCATGGCGGAAAAGACAGGGGCGCGCCGGGCAGGAACCCCGAGCTTCATGAAACCGACATCAACCGCCTCATCGCACGTGACCTCGCAAGGGAACTGCGGGAGCGCGGCGCGACGGTCGCGCTGGTGGGCGGGAACGACACCGGCCCCAATCAGCGCCGGGACAGGGTCGAGGCATGGGGCGCGGACCTCCTGATCAGCATACACTGCAACTCCGCCGTTAACAGGAACGCCGCCGGCACAGAGGTTTACTTTTTCACCGCGTTCAACCACAGCCTGGCGGCTAACCTGTCGCGCGGCGTCAGCAGGGCGCTGGAAACCGGCAACCGCGGCGCGAAAAGGGGCTTCTTCAACATAACAACCTCAACCCAAATGCGCAGTGTTATGGTAGAGTCCGGGTTCATGTCCAACCAAGGCGAATACGCAAAGCTAATCCAGCGCGGCTACCAGCGCAGGATTGCGCGAAGCATCGCCGACGGGATAGAGCGGGATTTTTAGGCTTGCGCCAGGATTAAGGTTTTAGGTTTGAGGATTTAGGAAGGGAAGAAACTACAAGTTTCGCGCCTATTTAAAACCACCCCGTCAGGCTACGCCTGCCACCCCTCCAAGGAGGGGAACAAGCCGCAAAAGCAAGTATGCACAAAACTAAATCAGGGAGCGACGCCCGGTACAAATCTGCGCACGTAATAACAGCGGAAAAAGTCTTTGATTTCTTTTATTCCTAATACCTTTTTTCGCGTTCCAGCCCTGGAGCTTGGCTCGGCTGAGCGATTGGGCGGATTGTAGAACTATGCATATGACGTGCGCGATGAAAGGCACGAAGCTATGCGGTTTGTCGAAATGGGGGTCCGGGGTCTCCCCGGTGCGCTTTGGTTACTTTGCCGCGTTGCAAAGTAACAGCCCCCGCGGCTTGAGCGGTGAAAATTAACCGAAGATGAAACCGTGTTATAAACTCCCCCTGTCAACTCCGTTGACATCCCCCTCAAGAGGGGGACTTTGCCTCCCTCTCTGAGGGAGGTGGCGCGAAGCGTCGGAGGGAGTTACGGGCGGGAAAACCCCGCCCCTACAGCCTTCGGCAGGATTGAGGTTTTAGGATTGAGGATTTAGGAAGGGAAGAAAACATAAGTTTCGTCCTTTCCCTAAAACCTATAACCTATATCCTAAAACCTGCGCGAAGCGCCGTAGGCACGGGTTTTTCATTTCAGACTTCCGTAAACCTCACAAAATAAGCTTTAAAGGGGTACCCATTTGCTTCTCACCGCAAAAATCGCCGTCGAAGGCGCGGCACTGCACTTCGACAAAGAATACAGCTATCTAATACCCGCCCGCCTTGCCGCAAAAGCCCGGGCAGGCTGCCGCGTGCGTGTACCCTTCGGCGGCGGGAACCGCGCGCGGACGGGGTTTATCCTCTCTGTCAGCGAAGCCCCGGAGCGTGACCCGCGCTGGAAGCCCATTTCGCAGCTGCTCGACGATGCCCCTGTCGTCGGGGAAGAGGGCCTGCTGCTGATGCGCTATTTGCGCGAGTATACATTTTGCACATGGTTTGACGCTTTGCGCGCGCTTATCCCCGCCGGTATCGGCATCCGCCCCACCGAAACCTACTCACTCACGGGAAAGACTGCCCCCCCGGGGTTATCTTCGGCACAGCTTGTTATAATAAATTATCTGGCGTCCCGCAAAAAGCCCGTGTTGAGCGCGGATCTGTCCGCCGTTTTGGAAACCGGGGACGCGTCACCGGAACTTTCGGCGCTGGAGGAAATGGGCATAATCGAAAAAAGCGAGATACTCAAACGCCGCATACAGGACGAAAGGGTCGTGATGGCGCGGCTTGTCCGGGAAGTGCAAAACGACACGCTGACAAAACGCCAACGGGAGGCCGTGGATTTCTTGGAGGAAAACGGCCCCGCCTCGCTCAAAGAGCTTTGCTATTTGCTGGCGATGACCAGGGCAGTGCCGGACAGGCTGGAAAAAGACGGCGTGATCGAATACTACGAAATGCCGCGCCTGCGCGACCCTTACGGCAGCAGCGCATTTGATACGCAGCCGCCACCGCAGCTTTCGCGCGAGCAGTCCGCCGCGCTGGATGAGCTTCAAAAACTCGCGGAAACGCCAAACCCAAAGCCCGCGCTCCTCTACGGCGTTACAGGCTCCGGGAAAACGCCGGTGTACCTCGCGCTGATCCAAACCGTGCTGGACCGCGGGAAAAGCGTTATTGTCTTAGTGCCGGAAATCTCACTGACCGCGCAAACCGTCGGTGTTTTCCACGAGTGCTTCGGGCGGCGCGTTACGGTGCTTCACAGCGGGCTTTCCCTGGGCGAGCGGATGGACGGCTGGAAGCGCATCAGGGAGGGCGGCGCGGATATCGTAATCGGCACACGCTCCGCCGTGTTCGCGCCGCTTCATAACATCGGCTTGATCGTAATAGACGAGGAACAGGAGCATACCTACCACTCCGAAAAATCCCCGCGGTATCACGCGCGCGATATCGCAAAGCTGCGGTGCGCATACCACGGCGCGATGCTGCTCCTCGCTTCCGCAACCCCATCTGTTGAAAGCTATTATAACGCCCGGCGCGGCGCGTATTCTTTGGTAACACTGCACGAACGCTACGGCGATACCCTCTTGCCCGACGTCTACACTATAGACATGGGCGACAGCGCGAATTTATCGTCCTCCCCCATTTTCAGCCAAAGGCTGCTCGATGAGCTTCACTATAACCTCGCGCATAAAGAGCAGTCCATTTTGCTCATAAACCGGCGCGGGCATTCCACGCTCCTGCGATGCCCTAGCTGCGGAAAAGTAGAAGAGTGCCCATTCTGCTCCGTTTCGCTTACATACCACACCGCCAACGACGCCATGATCTGCCACTACTGCGGCCACACAAAGCGCCGCCCCGATAAATGCGCCGAATGCGGCAGCGAAATGATCCGACTTAGCGGCTACGGCACGCAAAAGGTATGCGAGATTCTAAGCAACCTCTACCCCGACGCCCGCATCCTAAGGGTCGATATGGACACCACCATGACAAAATTTTCACACGAAAAACACTTTTCCGGTTTTTTGGCCGGGGAATATGATATAATGGTTGGTACGCAAATGGTCGCCAAGGGGCTGAACTTCCCGAACGTTACGCTTGTAGGCGCGCTTGCCGCCGACCAATCGCTTTACACAATGGATTTCCGCGCGTTTGAAAAAGGCTTCGCGCTGCTCACTCAAGTCATAGGCAGGAGCGGGCGCGGGGAAAAGCGCGGCCGCGCGCTCATCCAGACATATTTCCCCCATCACCCGGTAATCGGCTTTGCCGCAATGCAGGATTACCCGGGGTTTTACGCGCAGGAGATACTCAGCCGCAAGCACCACCTGTACCCGCCCTACTGCGCAATGGCGGGGGTCGGCTTTTCCGGGGTCCTGCCGGATGAGGTCGCGAAGTGGTCGCAGTGGTTCGTGCAGGCGTTCAGGGAAGAGGCCGCCGCGTATCCCGGCCTGCCGCTGCGGCTGTTGGGCCCTGTAGATGCGGATATGTACAAAACAGCGGGGAAGTACCGCCGCAAGCTTATCATAAAATGCAAAAACAATAAAAACACACGCGCACTTATCCGCGCGGTGATAGAGCGTTTTTACAAGGAATGCCGCACGGTCAGTGTCTTTGCGGATATGTATTATGATAGGATTTGATTTGCACTCAAGAGCCAAAACACCCGTCACGAAGCCGAATGAATTCGCCTTCGCGCCACCCTCTTTAAAAAAGAGGGTAAAGCCAACCGCACGATTTCCCCTCTTTTTTAAAGAGGGTGGCATCACTGCGATTTATCGTAGTGATGACGGGTGTTTTGCCTTCGGCAGGATTAAGGTTTCAGGATTTAGGAAGGGAAGAAATTCATAATGGCAATCAGGGAAATAATCGAGGACGAAACCTTCCTGCGCAAAAAAAGCCGGGACGTCGTCGTTTTCGATAAAAGGCTGCACACCCTGCTCGACGATATGGCGCATACACTGCGCGATGTCAACGGCGTCGGGATTGCCGCGCCGCAGGTTGGCGTACTGCGCCGCGTTGTGCTGATAAACGAAACCGGGGAGCCTGAGGACCTGCTTGAGCTTATCAACCCCGTGGTTATAGAGGCCTCCGAGGAAATACAGGACGACGCGGAGGGCTGCCTTTCCTTCCCGGGCGAGTACGGCATGGTGGAGCGCCCCATGCACGTGAAGGTCCGCGCCCAAAACCGCAGCGGTGATTTAATTATTTTAGAGGGCGAGGGGCTGAAGGCGCGTGCCTTCTGCCATGAGATCGACCACCTAAACGGCGAGCTTTTTATAGAAAAAGCGTCGCGTATGCTTGACCCGGAGGAATTCGAGGAGAGGAAAAAGAATAGGAAATGAGGATCGTGTTCATGGGCACGCCGGATTTCGCCGTGCCGTGCCTTAAACGCATTATCAGCGACGGCCACGAGGTTTCCGCCGTATTCTCCCAACCCGACAGGCCCAAAGGGCGCGGCTGGAAGCTTGCGCCAACCCCTGTAAAAGAGCTTGCCTTGGCGCACGGACTCCCCGTATTCCAGCCCGTAAAGCTGAAGGACGGCGCTGTCGCGGCACAACTCAAACAGCTCGTGCCTGATGTCGCCGTCGTCGTGGCGTATGGGCGGATTCTGCCGGATGATATCCTGTGCGCCCCGCGCCTTGGCTGCATAAATGTCCACGCGTCGCTGCTTCCGGCGCTTCGCGGCGCCGCCCCGATCCAGTGGGCGGTAATCGGCGGTGATAAGTACACCGGGATAACCACCATGCATATGGCGCAAGGGGTCGACACCGGGGACATAATACTTCAAAAGCAAACCGAAATCGCGGAAAGCGAAACCGCGGGGGGGCTTTTTTCGCGCCTTTCGGAAATGGGCGCGGATGTCCTGTCCGAAACCCTGCGGCTCCTCGAAAGCGGCGCCGCGCCGCGAATACCGCAGGACCATTCCCGCGCGACCTTCGCGCCGATGATAAAAAAAGAAATGGCAGCCCTCGATTTTACAAAACAGCCGCAGGGGCTGTGCAACCTCGTGCGCGGGCTAAACCCTTCCCCGATGGCAAGGACAACGGTGGACGGGAAAATCGTGCGCGTTTTATCGGCGGCACCGGCAGAGGGCTTTTCGGGAAGCCCCGGGCAGATTTTAGGCACCGGGCGTTTTATTGTGGCTTGCAAAAACGGCGCCGTAGAATTTTTGACCGTCCGGCCCGAGGGCAAAAAAACAATGGGCGGCGGGGATTTTATTAGAGGGTGGCGGGGCGCGGATAGAGATTAGAGATTTGAGATTAGAGATTAGTAAGGGACGGTACGACAAATTTCTTCCTTTCCTATTTTCTATTTTCCAATTCTAATTTCTATCTGCGCTTCCGGTGTCGTTCCCTGTTTTAGGTTTGTGCCTACTTGTACAGTGTCCAACAAAGCTACACTGCTAACTGAAGGTTTAAAAAGCGGGGAAAAATTCGTTTTCTTTTTTTCATATTATCTTTTTCCCCGCGCCCAGCATTTGAGCCTCGCAAGGCGAAAGCGGAAGGGAAATGTGTCGTGTTGATTGCGCTTTACTTGCCGCGCTGGCAAGTGTGCTTTCTACAGCCTCTGCGGGGGGTCGCGGGGGTTCTTAGGGGGCGAGCGGGGGCGGCGGCCCCCAGCCCCATAAGCCGCGTTTTTCTTTGTTACTTTCTTTTTGGCGGGACAAAAAGAAAGTAAATAATTGCGTGCGGAGCGCGCTGTTGCCTCCGCGGCTTGAGCGGTGAAAAACTGCCGAAGGTAAAATCGTGTTAAAACCACCCCGGTGCTTCGCGCCACCCCTCCAAGGAGGGGAATTACGGGCGGGAAACCCCGCCCCTACGGCGCTTCTCACAGCTTTCACCTTTTAGGAGAACACAATCATGCAAATAACCGCAGCAAGGCAAACCGCGGTGCAAACTCTCATGCGCATCAGCAAAAGCGCCTCTTGGTCAAGCCTGACTATCAGCACGGCAATAGAAAAAACCGGCCTTTCCGGGGGGAGCGCCGCGTTTTACACCGCGCTGGTCTACGGCGTGCTGGAACGCCGCATTACGCTGGATGCCTGTATTAACGCGCACTCCAAAATCCCGATAAAAAAGCTGCAGCCTGCCGTTGCGGCTATTTTGAGGGTTGCGGTTTATCAGCTGCTCTATATGGATAAAACCAACGATGCCTTCGCCGTTAACGAAAGCGTGGGGCTTACAAAAGCCATGGCGAACGATAAAGCGGCGGGCTTTGTAAACGCCGTGCTATGGGGCTTTGTCCGCGAAGGCAAAACAGTCCCGCTGCCGGATAACGAATACGATAGGCTGAGTATACAATATTCCATGCCGGTGCCGCTTATTTCCCTTTGGCGCGAAGCCTACGGCGAAGAGATAACCGCTGCCCTGCTAAAAGCCGGCATCACCCCCGCGCCTACTTATTTGCGCGTGAACACACTTAAAACCACCACCGAGGCCCTTGTCGCGTTGCTGGCGGATTGCGGGACAGAAGCACAGCCCGTACCGGAAGTGCCGGGATGCTTAAAACTGCTTTCCCCCGGCGCGCCCCATAAGCTTGAAGCCTATAACCGCGGGCTGTTTTACGCGCAGGATATATCAAGCCAGCTGTGCGCGGCCGCCTTGGACGCACAGCCCGGTATGCGCGTGCTGGATGTTTGCGCCGCGCCCGGGGGCAAATCTTTTTTGCTTGCGCAAGCTATGGAAAACAGCGGCGGGATCATCGCGTGCGACCTTCACAGCCACCGCGTAAAACTCATAGAAAAAGGCGCGGCGCGGCTTGGCATAGATATAATCACCGCGAAAAGGGCGGATATGCTAAAAACTCACGATCTTGGATTGTTTGACCGCGTACTGTGCGACGTGCCCTGCTCCGGTTACGGGACTATACGGCACAAGCCCGAGATCAAATACAAGCCGCCGGGGGATTTTGCATCACTTCCCGAAACCCAGTATAAACTGCTCCGGAACGCTTCACAATATTGTAAGGGGGGCGGGCTGCTGCTCTACAGCACCTGTACGCTCAGCCCGCAGGAAAATGAGGATGTCACCGAATCTTTCCTGCGCGCAAACCCCGCTTTCGCCCCATACCCCCTCCCGGAGATTTTAGGCGGCAAACCAAATGTAACCTTGACAACGCAGTTTGACGGGGACGGCTTTTATATGGCTTTGATGAAGCGCGGCGGCGCAGCGCAGGATTGAGGTTTTAGGATTGAGGTTTTAGGGTAGGGCGGGGGGGTGGCCCCCCCGCGAAAAAAGGGGGGGGGATTCGCGGGGGGGGGGGCCCCCCCCCCCAACCCAAAAAGA
>WRLS01000044.1 GCA_009776345.1 Oscillospiraceae bacterium
TTGCCCACGGGCACACCAAAGGTGTGCGACTGACTATGCAACAAGGTCAACGCCGCCTTTGGCGGCGCGCGGCGTATGCCGCGTCTTAAAAACAGTAAACTGTTTTTAAGTTGACCGGTTATAATACCCGTTGTGCTAATTTCTATTTTCTAACTGATATCAGGGCACATAATCAAATTCAAACCCCAGAATACTCACGGTATCCCCTTCTGCAACGCCCATCTCATCAAGCTTCGCGATAATACCGGATGACCGCAGCACACGCTGGAAATATTGCAGGCTTTCGTAATCGTCCATATTCACAGAGCTTAAAACAGGGGCGAGCCAATCGGCCTCTACCGTAAACACACCGTCTTCGGCTGTCACCGTGAACTGCTGCTTGTTTACACGCCCGCGCTCCTGCTGCGGTGTGAGCGGTTCGGGTTCATATTCCCGGATTGGCGGCAGTGTGCCCAGCAGCTGTGCCGCCGCATAAACCAGCGGCTGTATGCCATGCCCTGTCGCCGCGGAAATCGCGAAGAAGCTCATATTTTGCTTTTCGATAAATTCGCGGAAGGCGGCGATTTTATCATCGGCGGTTATATCGGATTTATTTGCGGCAACCAGCATCGGCCGCTTTGCAAGCTCCGGGCTGAAAAGCGCAAGCTCCCTGTTTATTTTCTCAAAATCCTCGATCGGGTCGCGGCCCTCGATGCCGGATACATCCACGATGTGTACCAACAGCCTGCACCTGTCCACATGGCGCAAAAACGCGTGGCCAAGCCCAATTCCCTCACTCGCGCCCTCGATAAGCCCGGGGATATCCGCCATAACAAAGGATGTATGCTCATCCGCCCGCACAACCCCCAGCACCGGCGAAAGCGTTGTAAAATGATAATCCGCAACCTGCGATTTCGCCTCGCTCACGCGGTTTATCAGCGTGGATTTGCCCACGTTCGGAAAGCCTACAAGCCCTACATCCGCCAGCAGTTTAAGCTCCAGCACTATATCAAATGCCTCGCCCGGAAGCCCGGGCTTCGCAAACCGCGGTATCTGGCGGGTAGGCGTGGCGAAATGCTGATTGCCCCAGCCGCCGTTGCCGCCTTTTGCGATAACAACCGGCTTTTCCCGGGAAATATCCGCGATAACCCTGCCCGTGTTTTCCTCTTTGACAAGAGTGCCTACAGGGACCTTCAGCACAAGGTCGCGCCCGGATTTCCCGGACATATTCCTGCCCTTGCCCGGCTCGCCGTTTTCGGCAGAGTATTTGCGCTTGTAGCGGAAATCGGCGAGCGTGGACAAACTGCGGTCAGCGATAAAGACGATATCGCCGCCTTTTCCGCCGTCGCCGCCGTCGGGGCCGCCCGCCGCCACATATTTTTCGCGGTGGAACGAAACCGCCCCCCCGCCGCCGTCCCCGGCCTTTAATTTGATTTTGGCTAAATCTATGAACATGATTTCGCCCCTCGAGTATAATTCGTAATGCATAATTCATAATTAAAAAACGAATTTTGAAAATCGCGGCATCCTAAATCCTGCCGAAGGCAAAACACCCGTCACCGCGACGAACAAGTCGTCACGGTGCCACCCTCTTTAAAAAAGAGGGTAAAGCTACAACAAGATTTATTCTTTCACAATAAAAGCGCAAAACAACCGTAGGACGTACCCTCTTTTTTAAAGAGGGTGGATTCAAAGCGGTTACGCTTTGAAGACGGGTGTTTTGCCTTCGGCGGGATTTCAGGAAAATAAGGTTTCAGGTTTCAGGAAAAGGGCGAAACGGCAAACTTCTGCCCTTCCTGAATCCTTATTTCCGGAAACCCGAAACCCGTCTTAAATCGAAATCTCGTTGCAAACCCGCACGAGGTCGCTGTCCACGGTTTTTTTCATTGACAGGCCTTCGAGGATATCGAAATCGACAATTTTGCCGTCCTGTACCGCGACAAGGCGGTTGCCGATGCCTTTTTCCAGCAGCTCTACGGAGTAATGCCCCATATGCGCGGCGAGGATCCTGTCGCGCGGGGAAGGCGTGCCGCCGCGCTGAATATGCCCGAGGACGGTCGCGCGGGATTCCACGCCGGTTTCTTTTTCTATATACGCGGCAAGCTCGTGCGCGTTCATGAAATTGCTGTCAAGATGCGTTACGCCCTCCGCCACGATTATAATAAAATGGTGCTTGCCGTTGGTCATGGTGTTGTTCATTTTTTTTATGATATCGCGCTCTAAATCAAACTTAAGCTCCGGCACTAACACGGTAAGCGCGCCGCAGGCAATCCCCGCGTGGATTGCGATATCCCCGCAGTGCCTGCCCATAACTTCCACAACGGAGCAGCGGTCATGGCTCTGGGATGTGTCCCTTAGGCGGTCGATGCAGTCCATTGCGGTTCGGAGCGCGGTGTCGAAGCCGATTGTATATTCCGAGCTTGAAATGTCGTTATCAATAGTGCAGGGGATGCCGATGCACGGGATGCCCTTCAGCGAAAGGTCGCGCGCGCCCCTGAAAGAGCCGTCGCCGCCGCATACCACAAGCCCGTCAATCCCGGCGGCTTTACAGTTTTGCATACCTTTTTCAACGCCCGCATCGCTGATAAATTCCGGGCAGCGCGCGGTAAAGAGGGTGGTGCCGCCCTCGTGCAAAATATTGCTGACACTGCGTATGCTAAGGTCCTGCATTGAGCTGTCCATAAGACCTTGGAAGCCTTTGTAGACGCCTTTTACGCGTATGCCCCTGTTAAGCGCCGTCCTTGTGACGGAGCGGATTGCCGCGTTCATCCCCGGGGCATCCCCCCCGCTTGTAAGCACGCCGATGGTTTGTACTTTTTTGCCGCTCATTTAAACGATCCTTCCTTTTTGTGGTCTATAGAGATTATTTAACAGTATAGCGCAGGGGCGGGGTTTTGTAAAGCCTGGCGGCAGGATTGAGGATTTAGGTTTGAGGATTTAGGAAGGGAAGGAATTTATTGTGTCGTCCTTTTCCTAAAACCTACGTGAAGCGCAAAACACCCGTTCCACTCTCTTTAAAAAAGAGGGTACGTCCTACGGTTGCTTTGCGCTTTTTATGCGAAAGAATAAATATTGTTGTAGCCTTACCCTCTTTTTTAAAGAGGGTGGCGCGGAGCGATTTATCGCTTCGTGACGGGTGTTTTGCCTTCGGCAGGATTGAGGATTTAGGAAGGGGATGAAATTGTCGTATCGTCCTTTTCCTAAAACCTATAACCTTATTCCTAAAACCTGCGAAGCCGCAGCCTCGGCCTTTTTGATTTTAGGTCTTTGAGCCATTCTTTTAAATCCGCCGCCAGCTCGTGTATGGAGGATTCCCGGTCGTTTTGCAGTTTGGGGATTAGGAGGAACACGGCCAAAAGGCGGAGGATTATGCTGAGTATAAAGACGATTTTATACTGGTCGGGCAGGCCGCCGGTGCTTATGGGCGGCAGCAATATGGGCAGCCATTCCAAAACCGCGCCGCCGAGCAGGACGCCGAAAAACGCGCCGAAAAGATTTGTCACGCAGGAAAACAGCGCTATGTACGCGGCGCGGCGGTCAGTCGGGGAGCAGGACATCGACATATTAACGGCGGCGAGGTTAAACGCGCTCCAAAAAGTTGCGCCGATTACATTGAACAGCAAAAACACTACCGCAACGCCCGGGCTTGCAAACAGCAAAATCGCGGGGGTGAGGCAGCCCATAAAGCAGGAGATCATCAAAACAGGCTTGCTTCCGTAGCGGTCCATGACCCTGCCCCATCCGGAAATCACAAACACGGTTATAACCGCGGCGGCGACTTGGCCGGTCAAGGTCGCCTCTAAAAAGGAAAGCCGCATCGGACCGAGCGCATAACGCATTACAAACGCCCCGCCGAAGTTTGTGGCGAACGCCCACGCTGTCCAAAACATCATAAAGCTGAAAAAGCGTTTGTCCTTGCAAGCCTGCTTCATCACGGGGATTAGCTTTGTGTCGTCCGCCTTTGCCATGGGCGTTTCGTCCGCGCCCAAAAAGCAAAGCATATCCGCAACGCCGAGGACGCCGCCTAAGATGAAAACAACCGCGTAGCCGTTATATCCCGGCATAAAGTCGAGAATCGCGGCTGTGCCGATCCCGACGCCGACGCCGATAAGGGAGATTATCCTGTCGCGGCAGGATATCCAGCGCCCGCGTATGTGCAGCGGCACAAGGTCGGCCAGCCATGGAGTAAAGCATACATTGATGAACGACCCGCCCAGCGACGATATCCCCACCAGGAAGATTACAGACCAAAGCCGCAGCCAATGGGGGGCTATCGGCACAAAATACGGCACAAGCCCCACAACAATCCAGGACGCGCGCGCGATAACGCCGTAGGTCATCATGAATTTTTTGCGCTTGCCCGCACGGCTTACAATCATTGCCGCGGGAAGCTGCATAAGCGTCCCGAAAAGCGGGATCGCCATAAGTACGCCGAAGACAAAGTCATTCGCGCCAAGCACCCCCGCAAAGCCCGTAAGCGCGGAGCCCTGTGTCATATTAAAGAAGATGTTGCCGAAAAGGTTGCCGAGGATGATGAACCTAAGGCTCCTCCTCAAGCTTTGGGACAGGCCGCCCTCGTCATACAGCGGGCCGAACGGGGATTTGAATATGCGGCGTAAAATAACCATAATAAAGCTGATGCCCCTTTTTTTAATTTATATCGCCCTTTTACCGCGGAGGAGCGCGGCAAGCCCCGCGCCGGAAATATCCCCGGCGGATTTTGCGGCCTCGATATTCGCGTTGCGGGTTTCCACAAGCTCCTTGCGCAGTATTGCGATGTCCTTTGGCGCTTCGATGCCGATTGACGCCGCCTTTGACCTGCGCGAGCCTGATTTGTCTGCCGCGAATATATCCAGCACGCGGATCTCAATAGTGTCGCCGATTTTCAGCCCCTGTTCGATTTTCCTGCTTAATACTAGCATAACGCCGCCTCATTCTTTAAAAAAGATTTCCCTGCCGTAAGTATGTCTATGCCGAAATAGCTTTGAACCGTTGCGGCGATATCCGCAAAGCTTTCCCGCGTGCCGAGGTTTTTGCCCGCGCGGGTTTTCCCGCCGTAGATAAGCATCGGGACATATTCGCGGGAATGGTCGGTGGATGGCGTGGACGGGTCACAGCCGTGGTCCGCCGTGATGATCAGAATATCGCCCGCCTTCAGCAGTGCCGTCAGTTCGCCGAGCTGTATGTCAAACTCCGACAAGGCGCGGGCGTAGCCGTCTGCATCATTCCTATGCCCGTACAGCGTGTCGAAATCCACGAGGTTTACAAAGCACAGCCCGTTAAAATCCCGCTTCGCTAAAGCTATAGTTTTTGTCATGCCGTCGTGGTTGCTTTTCGTCGGGAAAGAGGACGTAAGCCCCCTGCCCGCGAAGATATCGTGGATTTTCCCAACGCCGATTACATCATGCCTCGATTCTTTTAGGATATCAAGCAGCGTAATACCGGGAGGCGGGAGAGAAAAATCCCTGCGGTTTGCTGTGCGTTTGTAGTTAGGGTATTCGCCGATAAACGGCCGCGCGATAATCCTGCCCACGCCGTGATCGCCCGACATAATTTTACGCGCCTTTGCGCAGATATCATACAGCGCGGATATGGGGACGGTTTCCTCATGCGCGGCGATTTGCAAAACCGAATCTGCGGAGGTGTAAACAATCAGCGCGGCGGTTTTTATATGCTCCCTGCCGTAGTCAAGCAGGATTTTTGTGCCTGAATACGGCTTTCCGCACAGAACGGGCATATCGAACACGCGGGCAAGAGTTTCCATTAAAGACTGCGGGAAACCGTCCGGGTAAGTCGGCAGCGGCTTTGGTGAAATCAGCCCCGCAATCTCCCAATGCCCGACGGTTGTGTCCTTGCCCGCGCTTTTCTCCGCCAGGCGCGCATAGGCCGCGGATGGCAATGCCGCCTTTTCCCCGCAGCAAACGCCGTCTATGTTAAACAGCCCCATCCGCGCAAGGTTCGGTACGTGCAGTTTGCCGCTTGCCTCAACCGCCGCAAGGGTATTGCTGCCTTCATCGCCGTAAAAGTGGGCGTCCGGAAGCGCGCCGATTCCAAGGCTGTCCAGCACAATCAGGAATACACGCCTATTCACGCTAATACCCTTCGCCCTCTTGGTTTTTAAGGATCTTTATAATCCTGCTGGTACCAAGCCGGTCCGCGCCTATGTTGAGGAACTGCCGCGCATCCTCCAAAGAAGAAATGCCGCCCGCGGCTTTAATCTTCACGCCCGGGCCTATGTTCCCCGCGAAAAGCAGGATGTCATGCACGGTCGCGCCCGCCGCCCAAAAACCGGTGGAGGTTTTGATATAATCCGCCCCTGCTTCTGTGACAATGCGGCACATCGCGATTTTTTCCTCATCCGTGAGGAGGCAGGTTTCGATGATGACCTTCAGCACTTTATCGCCGCAGGCTTTTTTGACCGCCGCGATTTCTTCGCGCACTTCATCGAGCCTGCCGTCTTTTAGCCAGCCGGTGTTGTTGACCATGTCAATTTCATCCGCGCCGTCCGCAATTGCCGCGGAAGCCTCAAACACTTTTACTGCGGCCAGTGAATAGCCGTTGGGGAAACCGACAACCGTGCCGATTTTCATCGCGTCCCCGATGTACTGCTTGGCGCGTTTTACATAGGATGGCGGGATGCACGCGGTGGCTGTGCCGAAGCGTACCGCGTCGTCGAGCGCTTCTTTGATTTGCGGCCATGCCGCGGCGGGGTCTAAAACTGTGTGGTCGACGGTTTTCAGGATTGTAGAAATTTCCATGTGAGGCTCCTTTTCATGTAGGAATTAGGAAATAGGAATTAGGAATTAGGGAGGGAAGGAGAGATAAGTTTTGTGCCTATTTAGAACCACCCCGTCAGGCTACGCCTGCCACCCCTCCAAGGAGGGGAATAATCTACAAAGGCAAGTAGGCACAAATCAAAAGTAGGGAGCGACACCAGAAGCGCTCACGCACATAATAACAGCGGAAAAAGTCTTTGATTTCTTTTATTCCTAATACCTTTTTTCGCGTTCAAGCCCTGGAGCCCGGCTCGGCTGGGTGATTGGGCGGATTATAGAACAAAGCTTTTGACGTGCGCGATGAAAGGCACAAGGCTATGTGGTTTGTCGAAATGGGGGTCCGGGGTCTCCCCGGCGCGTTTGCTTCTTTGCGCGAGCAAAGAAGAGCCTCCGCGGCTTGAGCGGTGAAAAACTGTCGAAGATGAAATCGCATTATAAACCACCCCGGCGCATACGCGCCACCCCTCCAAGGAGGGGAATTTCGGGCGGCAGATTGCCGTCCCTACGGCCTTCAGCTCAAAACGTATTCTTTTATCAAATGCTCCGCAAGGGCGTTTAGCTGTGCTTGTGTTTGCTCGTCGGTAAGTGCGCGGAGCAGCGGGATTATGCGGGTGTTTTCGTTTTGCGTCTTTATATAATCGAGCGTCTGCGAAACCGTTGCGGCGGGGTCGGCGGCGGGGCGGGTTACAAAAACGCCTTCGGCGAGGTAGCCCTCCGCCAGATCCTCCGGCAGGATTGATATCATAACTTCACCCGCTAAATCAAGCGGGCTGCCGCCATAACGCGCGTCCCGGAATGTATGGCCAACGGCGATGGCAGGTATATGAAGCGCGGTGCGGGCGCCCAAAGGCGAAAGCGCTTTTTCGGCCTGTGAAACAAATGCTTTGAGCGCGTCCGCGCGTGATTGCCGCGCGGCGTCCCGCCCGTAAAAAGCGGAGCCTGTCATATCGTCGGGGAAGCGCATACCGTCCAGGACCACCATCGCCGCGCCCGACTGCGCCAGCTCTACGGCGATATCGCAAAGGTAATCGCGCACAGGCTGGGCATACGGGTTCGACCAGGGCTTCCCGCCTTGGTCGCGGAAATTATCCAGCCACAGCATCTCGGAATTGCCGTAATGGATGGCGTTGCGGACACGGTCGCCCCTTGCGCATATGGGGTCGCTGAAGGTCTGCATCCGGGCTATCAGATAGTACCCGCCCTCGTTTAAAATTTTCGTAAGGGACGCGAGGTCAATCATCTGCTCGGCGGGCGCGCCCCAATTGATCGCGGTTTCATTTGTTGTGCGGTAAAGTATGCGCCCTTGATTATTTTTTACGTCGAGCATTACGGCGTTTATCCCATCCGGCAAACCGCGCAGGAATTCTAGCGCCGAAGCGCTGTCTAAAGCCGCCGAAAACGGCATATACACCGCGCGGAGTTCCTCCGGCGGCTGCGGGGCGGCGGGTTCGGGCTTCGGCTGGGGCGGTTGAGGTTGAGGGGGCGGGGTGGGCTCGGGTTCGGGCTGTGCTGTATCATCGGCGGGGAGCTGGGGAGTTACGCGCTCCCCCAAGCCCATAATAAAGCTGCTTATCGGCCCGTATGCGCTTATGCCCACAAACACCAGCGCCACGGCCAAAACAATCCCTATGATAACCGACAGCGGATGAGGCGCGGCGCGGTAAGGCCCGCGGTCCATGCGCCCGCGCTTGATTTTATGGCCGATAGCTTTTTTTGGCATTACAGCACCTCCTCGTAGTAGTTAGGAATTAGGAATTGGGAATTAGTAGGGGCGACCCTTGCGGTCGCCCGCAAATTACCGCGATACATCGTGCAATGCGGGCGGCAGGTTGCCGCCCCTACGGCCTTCGGCAGGATTTAGGTTTTAGGATTGAGGATTTAGGAAGGGAAGGAATTTGTCGTGTCGTCCTTTACTAATTCCTAATTCCTAATTTCTAATTCCTACGTGGGCACAACCCCCGCCGCCTGCGGGCGGCACCCCCTTCGTGCGCGAAGGGGGCAAAAAATGCGCAATATTGTTGATTGTCGTGTAATTTCGGGACGCTCGGGTGTGCGTCCCCTACGGCGCTTCGCAGCGGCGCGGAGCGCCGCAGGTTTTAGGATTTAGGATATAGGTTTTAGGAAGGGAAGAAAATTGTCGTGCCGTCCTTTACTAATTCCTAATTCCTAATTTCCAATTCCTACGTCGGCAGCCCCTGCCCGATAAGGCCGTACAGCGCAAGGGAGAGCAGGCCGATGTATACGAGCTGTACCGGAAGGCCTCTGAAGGAGCGCGGGACGGGGCTGATTGCCAGGCGCTTCCTTGCGAAATAGAGGATCAGCACCGCCGCTGTGTAGCCTGCCCCGGCGCCCAGCGCGTATCCGGTTGTTTGCCCGATGCGGAAATCGCCCTGCGCGGAAACATAAAACACGCCGAACATCGCGGTGTTGAAGGTGCTGAGCGGCAAAATACTGCGTATGCGCGTGAATACCGCCGGGAAAAATGACCGCGAGGACAGATACACCGCCGCGTAAACCGCCGCCACGCACACAAAATACGCGGGCGCGCGCATATATGTTACCAAAAACGCGCTGTCCCTGAAAAAGAAGTTTACCGCCGAAACCAGCAAAGACGACAGCAGCAGTATGCCGGTAAACACCCCGCCATATAGCATCCCCGCTTTTGGGCAGTTTAAAAACAGCACATACTTATTAAGGCCCAGCACACGGAAAAACAGCGCGTTTTCCATGGCGAGCGCGGTGAGCGCCATTATAAAAAATGCAGCCACGCCGTTCATCATAAATCAACCCTAATCCTAGTATAGCGCGTCTTTTCGCGCGCCTCCCTGCGGCGGTCAGCTAAAACCGCCATGTAAGTCAGCCGTTTTGAAATGCTCCTCAGTACCGCAAGGAAAAAACCAACATATATAAAACCGAAAAACGGGATAAGCACACCGGGCAGTCTGAACACTATGGGTACCGGGGCGCCCCAGATTGTGCCGGAGCCGAAATACTCCCGCGGAAGCGCGACCGCGAACATCATAAGGGCGAACACGGCGGTGTGCCGCAAAAAATCCCTCAGTGCGCCTGCCAGCCTGTCTTTTGCAGGTTTTTCCCTTTCGTTTTTCCCCGTCCGCTCCTCCAGCAAAAGCGCCATGCCGCCCAGCGCCATTACATACAGGTAGGTCCTGAAATTGTCGTAGACATCGGGCATAATGATACTAATCCAATAACGAGCCGCCATCATCACAAGCGTCGCCGTGCCTACGCTCAGAATGGCGCGCTTCCAGTATTCGAGCTTTCCTGCGGCAAAGACGACGACCGCCGCGCTGACAAAATGGATCAGCGCGAACTCCAGCGACATAGCCGCCGCCGCCCTCAGGCTTATTGCCGTGGCGATTACAAAGGGCAGTGTAATGCTGAGCAGGATTATCGGGCTGCGCTTTGCAAGCATACCGGGGTTAAAGCTGCGTTTTTTTAGGTATCTTCTTATTTGTGCCGGTTTCAATTAGCTTCCTCCTGATCCAACCGGCGATTTTCTCGCCGATTATGTCAAAGCCCCATACCGCCGCGTTCATCAGCAGAAGCACGAAGGCGAATTCCTCCTCCAGCCGCCCCCAACGACGGAACGTCAGCACCATCGCCGCCGCCGCCGCGCTGTACAGCGCCTTCGACCAGCCGCGCGCCGGGGACGTGACAGGGTCGCCGAGCATAAACACACTGCCGAAAAGCACCGCGCCGCTCATGCCCTCATACAATACAGTATCAAAACGCGCCATCCCCCCGCGCGGGAATATCCAGCAAAGGGCGCAGAACACGGCGATAAACACCACAGGCATCTGCCAGCGGACGGCCCTGCGTAAAACAAGGTATAATAGACAAGTTAGGATTACTAAAATATTAGTGGCGCCCATCGGGCCGGGGAAATTGCCGAACGCCATCTCCTGCCAGTCATAACCGGGGATGCCGCCCAGCATCATCGTAAAAGCGGGGGATACTGCGGTGACAACATCCGCCCCCGGGGATATCGGGAGAAGCTCCAGCGGGATGGGGTAGGAGAACACAAGGGACGGGAAACAGACCGTGACAAACGCGATCCCTGCGGCGGCGGGGTTAAAGATATTATGCCCCGTGCCGCCGAATGGATGCTTGGCGGCAAATATGCCGAATACCGCCGCCACCGCCGTGACATACAGCGGGATGGACGCGGGGAGCATCAGCGGGATCATCATGCCTGTAATGACGGCGGAAATATCATGTGTGACGGGCTTTTTCCCGCGGGCGGCAAGGCACAGCACGTCCGCCAGGCACGCGGATACTATCCCGGTGAGCATCAGCACCGCTACGCGCACGCCGTAATAATAAAAGCACATCCCGTAGATTACCAGCATAGAGAGCGCCACATCGCCCATGATTACACGTGTATGCTCATGGTAGTGGATATGCGGGGCGGGGCGGGGGCTAATCTTCACTTTCCTCATCCTCCCGCCGTGCCAATTCATGTGTCAGTGCATACTGCTTCGCCGCGATTGCCGAGCCTGATATGTCCAGGCGGGATGGGCAGATGTAGCTGCAGGTGCCGCATCCCAGGCAAAGGTGGGCGTCGTAGTCCATAAGATATTTATAAAACCCGGAGCGGACGAATTTGTTGATGTACATGGGGGAAAGCCCGCGCGGGCAGACCCGTTCGCAACGGCTGCAGCCTATACAGCTGAGCCCCCTGTCGGTCTTCGCGTCCTTGATTGCGAGGACGGCCTTGGTTGTGTAGGTTACCAGCGTGCGCTCCGTGTCCATTATGGCAACGCCCGTCATCGAGCCGCCGCAGACCACGCGGGAAGGTTCGTCAACCAGGCCGCACCGCTCCAATATCTGCTGGACCGTCATGCCGATGGAAACCTCCATATTCATGGGGTTCGCAACACAGTTCCCCGCAACCGTAATAAAAACAGTGCTTTGGCGTTTTCCCGTGGCTGCCGCCCTGTATAGGTGGATGAGCGCGCCCGCGCCGACGATCAGCTTGCGGCCTTTTTGTTTCCCGAGGATCGACGCCTGCGGCCTTGCGGGGTAACCGCCGCGCAGCCTGGAGATTTTGAAGCCTTCTATAGAGCGCGGGATGCGCATGGAAAGGTCGGTAATATGCTTGTACGCCACGATGTATACAGCGTCAGTCCCCGCGATTTTACAGCATAGCCCGATTCCGCCCAGCGCCTCTTCCCGCAGTTTCAGCAGCGGGCCGATCTTGCTGGAAACATAAGGCTCGTCGTCGATTGCGTCGGCGATTACCGCCACGGCCTTGCCCTTCGCGCGGGAGAGTTTGCGGTGCAGGAAAACGCCGTCCCGCTCATCGACAATACCGGCGGCGCGCGCGATGTCAATTAAATCATCCGCGCTGAGAGACGATATATCGCCGCTGACCGCGCGGTCTATTAAAAGGGACTGCGTCTGCGGGTTCACAAAGCGCAGCAACGGGTTGGAAAGGGCAGGCTCCTTGTGCTGGGCAAGGACGGTGCCTTTGGAGAATATGGACATTTGGACTCCTTAGTATAGTAGCTGGGAATTAGGAATTAGGAATTAGGAAGGGAAGGGGCAATAAGATTTATCCCTATTTTGAACCACCCCGTCAGGCTACGCCTGCCACCCCTCCAAAGGAGGGGAATTTCGGGCGGGAAAACCCCGCCCCTACAGCGGCGCGAAGCGCCGCAGGCGCAACCCCCACCGTCTGCGGACGGCACCCCCTTCGTGCGCGAAGGGGGCAGGGGATAGGTGCAAATTATCGCGACGCATCGTACAATGCGGGCGACCGCGAGGGTCGCCCCTACGGATTGCAAGAAAGGGAAGGGGCGGGGGTTTTGGAATTCTTTTTGATGAAGGACGGGAGGCTGAAAATCGCCCTTACAAAACCCGAAGCCGAAAACCTGCCCGTAAGCTTGGACCTGTTCGATTTAAGCTGCGCCGAGGCGCGGCGGATGATGGTGGGTTTTCTGGAGCGCGCAAAATCCGAAACGGGCTTTTCTCCACGGGATTCCAAGCTGTTTGTAGAAATCTGCCCGGATAAATCGGGCGGGTACGCGCTTTATTTTACAGTGCTGGACAGGAAAGCCGGAAGCGGCGGCCTTTATCGGATAAAGCCGCTGGTCTTTGCGTTTAAAAACGCCGACGACCTTTTAAGCGGCTGTGTGGAAACCGCGCGGCTGTATGGGCACCGTATTATAGACAGCTCGCTTTACCGCTACAGGGAACGGTATATGCTTATTGTTTACCCGCTGGATTACAGCGACCGCCTGTCATCCTACCTGCTGGGAGAATACGCCAAAAAGACAGGGGACGGGGATGTATACGCCGCGCATATTGCGGAGCATGGGAAAGCGATTATTGGGACGGGCGCGCTGGAAATTATGGCGAAGCATTTTGATGATTCGTGATGTGCAGTGCGTATAAAACCACCCCGTCCGGCTGCGCCGTCCACCCCTCCAAAGGAGGGGAATTACGCCCTGTTTTATCCTAAATTCCCCTCCTTTGGA
>WRLS01000045.1 GCA_009776345.1 Oscillospiraceae bacterium
CGGCGTATGCCGCGACTTAAAAACAGTAAACTGTTTTTAAGTTGACCGGTTATGGTAATGCTCGGCGTAATGATGTGTCTGCCGGGGCCATTAGCTCAGTTGGTTAGAGCAACCGGCTCATAACCGGTTGGTCCGGGGTTCGAGTCCCTGATGGCCCACTATCACAAGATAATCCGAACCTAATAATCCCGATGGGGGATGGGTTCGGATTTGTCTTGTATCTAAAGGGTTTGTGTGATATAATCATTTTGTTTTAAGCGTCTTTTATGTATAGCGCAGCATTTTAATTTAACGGCTATAGCAAACTTGTGGAGGCTGCCGTATGAAACGGATATTTCGCGCATATAGGGAATTGCTCGGTATCTTGTTCGCCGAAAGCCCATTTCTCGTAATCTCGGTGTTTGTGTCCGCAATAATAACCGGTGCCATTGTGCCGGTTTCAATTTGGGTAAACAGCCGGATTTTTAATCTCGGGCTGTCGGTTGCATCCGGTGAGATGCCTTTTGCCCGGTACATACCATATCTTGTGTTGTTTGTTGTTTTAATAATACTGCCTGTTATAATCGGCGACCTCTTTATTTTCAGTTATGCCGAACCGCGCAGCCAGCTGATTTTGCGTACAGCATATAAAGGAAAGATGCTGCAGAAGCTCAAAAGGCTGCGCTATGAGCATTTAGAGAGCGAAGCCTCAATGGAAATCGTCGACAAGGCCTATAACCGGGCAGAAAACGCAGCCCGGCATATGTTCCCTATGTATGTAAACACTACACTTTCCGCAATAGTTGCAACAGCCGGGACGCTGTATTTGTTTTTCTCGGTAAAGTGGTGGTTTTTGCTTACTATATTGGTCCCGTTCGCGCTGCAAACATGGCTTGCGCAGAAATTCTACTTTAATATATATGACGAGCTTGAAAAATATTGGAATAAAGAACGGCAATACGGAATCCTCGGAAATATTCTGCGGTCGCGGGATTTCATTAAAGAAAACCGCCTGTTCCAATCCTCCGATTATATGATTGACACATATCGCAAACGCTTGGCAAACCGCAACCGCGAGTATGAAAAGTTTTATTTTAAGCATCTGCGGCGAAATTTCACCAAGCAGAATATCACGAAAATCACGCAGATAGGCAACGCCTTACTGTTGCTTTGGCTCTATACGCAGGGCGGCATAAGCATAGGGTTATTGATTACGCTGACAATCGCCATATTCACAAGCCTTTATTCCTGGAGCGGGTTGGATGGATGCACTATTTTCTTTCGCGCGAGCGGTTTTCATATAAAAACATTTGACTTTGTCGGTAAATACTTTGGTCTCTCTGAGGATGAATATGGCAGTGATGACGAAATACCCGCAGACCTTACAATAGAGTTTGATAATGTGCATTTTAAATATCCCGGTACGGAAAAAGAGATATTGAAAGGGCTTACATTCAAAGTCAACCATGGTGAAAAGGTGTCTATTGTCGGCGAGAACGGCGAGGGCAAGACCACGATGATCAAACTGCTGCTTGGCCTATTTCAGCCGGACAGCGGAGAAATACGCATTGGCTCAAAACCTCTTTCAAGCTATTCGCAGGAAACCCGCAGCAGGCTGTTCGGGCCTGTTTTCCAGGATTTTGTGAAATACAGCATTACGCTTAGCGAAAATGTCGGCGTCGGGGATGTGGACAAGGTTAATGACAATCAGGCTGTTGCTTTTGCAATGCGAAAAGCAAAAACAGACGCTTTCGCTAAAAATTTGCCGGATGGTGTAAATACCCTGCTGGGGCGCGACTTCGAGGGCGGCGTTGACCTGTCCGGCGGCCAATGGCAGCGTATCGCTATTGCGCGGGCTTTTATGGGGGATAAACCAATCCTAATCCTCGACGAGCCGACCAGCCAGCTTGACCCGATGGCAGAAAGCCGCATATACAGCGAATTTGCCGAAATGTCGGAGGGTAAAACTGCCGTTTTCATAACGCACCGGCTTGGCTCAACAATGATAACAGACCGCATTTATGTAATCGCCGACGGGCGCATATCACAAAGCGGCTCCCACGGTGAGCTGATGGAGCAAGGCGGGCTGTACATGGATATGTTCAGCGCCCAAAAACAATGGTATGTCAAAGACGGAGAGGAGGATGTTTCCGATGATCAATGACAGAACAAGTGGTATTGAACATGATGTACAGGCAGAACGAAAGCCGAAATTTTCTTATCTTGTCCGGTTGTTTGCATTTGCTTTTTCTTCCGCAAAGCTGATCGGCTGTATCTATCTTGGTGTATTCATTCTCCTGTCTTTTCTGCGCCCATTGCTTGCTTTTATATGGGGCAGATATATCCAAACGGCAGAAGCTTTTTCTCCGGGCGATACAGTCATTCCTGCCGCTTTACTGATTGCAGGCTATTTTGCAATCAATTTTTTGGCCGACCTGGTAGGGCGTTATGTTATGCCGAGAGAAGAAATTGAACGGCTTGACCTCGTTCAGGCAAATCATCAACAGGAATTATTGCAATCAAGAATGTATGAGAAGCTTGCTTCGATCCCCCCGGAAACGCTGGAAGTCCCCAAAATCAACGACAGGATTGAGCAGGTATTTAATTTCATCGGCGCTCGCTGGGGCGGGATGAATACGCAAGTTATGCTGCAAAGCTACATAGTAATCGCTAAATCTGTATCGGTACTTACGATTGCGGCGTCGCTGTATATCTTCAATCCGTGGCTGTGCCTGATTGTTTTAGCCGCGCCATTGCCAACGTTGTGGTCGCTCACGATAGGGCAAAAGCTGCAGTTCAAATTTATCAAGGACAATACAAAGCTTGTACGCAGAGCCGAATATTTCCAAAAAATGATGCTCTCGCCCGCGGGGAAGGAGCTGAAAACGCTTGGCCTGCACGACTTTTTCTATAAAAAGTGGAAAGCCATAGCGGACGAGTACACACTCAAAGAGAAAAAGCTGATACGTACACAGGCAATCCTGCAGATAGCAAACTATTTTCTGCTCAGCCTTGCCAACGTGGGCGGCAGCGTGTTCGCCATAATCCTTATGACGATGGGGCAGCTTACCCTTGGCGCGTTGGGGGCGGTGCTGTCGCTTGTGTCAACGCTGGTAAACGACACAAAAGAATTACTGGCAGGGTTCGCCACATTCTTGATGAAGAAAAATGAAGCCGCGCAGTTCTTTGATTTAATGGAATTGCCGGAGCAGCGAGGCGAAGGAAAAACCTGTGACGGCATAGATACAATAGAGGCGAAAAACCTCAAATACCGTTACCCGCTTACAGAAAAATATGTGCTTGACGGTATTGATTTGCGTATCCGAAAAGGTGAAAAAGTGGCATTCGTCGGCGAGAACGGGATGGGCAAAACGACATTCGTGAAACTGATTACGGGAACCCTCTCGCCATCTGACGGTGAGCTGCTGATAAACGGCGATGCTGCCGAAAATATTGGTCCCGTAAGCCGATACGGCTGCTTGAGCGCGGTGGTGCAAGACCCCGCGCGCTATGTCACATTCACAATTGCGGACAATGTATTTCTCGGCGACACAGCAAGGGCAAGGGATGAAGACGCTATTGATACTGCTTTGCAGTTTTCCGGATTAGACGTCGCCGATAAAAATGCCCTGCTTGGCAAAGACATTGGCGGCACGGAACTATCGGGCGGGCAGTGGCAAAAATTAGCTATCGCCCGCGCTATGTACCGCGGCAGGGATTTTATTATTCTGGATGAACCCACAAGCAATCTCGACCCGCTGGCAGAAACAGAAATTTTTGAGAAATACATTGCGCTGGCCGAAGACAAAACTGTTATTTTCGTAACGCACAGAATCAGCGTAGCGTCATTGGCGGATCGGATTATTGTTTTTGCCGGCGGGAAGGTCGTGCAGGATGGAATACATGATGATTTGATTGGCAGCGAAGGCGAGTATGCGCGGCTTTATAATGAGCAGGCAAAATGGTACAACAGATAAAATGATATTGCGCTTCGGCATGATTTAGCTTTTTAAAATTTCCATAAAAATGCGGCACACTTACGTAAACGGGTTGCAATTGCAAGGCATTTTGTGTATACTGTCAGTTGTTAGCCGCACTATCAAAGACTACACTTTTTGATATAAACAAAACTTATAGGAGCTTATGGAAATGAAAAAAATACTTGCATTTATAATTATGCATTATGAATTATGAAATAAAAAGGAGAACCCCATGCTGCTTACAAACGCACTGGTAATGCCCATGGACGCGCCCGATATCCCCTGCGGATATGTACGCGTGGCGGGCGGGAAAATTCACAGCCTCGGCGATATGTCCGTCGCCCCCGTCCCCGAACCCGGCGAGGAAGTGATCGGCCTTGCGGGGAAACGCCTCCTGCCCGGGTTTGTGGAGCCGCACTCTCATGTCGGGCTTGAGGAAGACAGCTTAACCCACGAAGGCAACGACATAAACGAAATGACCGACCCATGTACCCCGCACCTTCGCGCGCTGGACGGCATCAACCCGATGGACCGCTGCTTTGGTGAATTTTTGGAAGCGGGCATCACAACCGCAATTGTCGGCCCGGGCAGCGCAAACCCCATAGCGGGGCAGATTTGCGCGATGAAAACATACGGCAAATGGATCGACGCTATGGCGATCCGCCCATCCCTGGCAATGAAGATGGCTTTCGGCGAAAACCCGAAAAACGTCTACACCGAAAAAAACCAGCAGCCAAATACGCGCATGGCGACCGCCGCAATCATCCGCGAACACTTAACAAAGGCAAAGCGCTACATGGAAGGCTTAGACAAAGCCGCAAATGACGAGGAAGCTGACCGGCCGGATTTCGACGCGAAGCTGGATGCGCTTGTCCCGCTGCTGCGCGGTGAAATCCACGCGCATATCCACGCGCACAGGGCGTACGACATCCTCACCGGCATACGCATCGCGAAAGAATTCGGCATACGATATACGCTTATCCACTGCACGGAAGGGCATCTTATCGCGGATATACTTGCGCGGGAAAACGCGTATGCGGTCTGCGGACCAATCATCAGCGCGCGTGTAAAGCCGGAGCTTTCCGCGCTGACGGTCGAAAACTGCCGCATACTCCGTGAAGCGGGCGTTAACGTGGCGATCTGCACCGACCACGCGGTTATCCCCGGGCAGTATCTTGCAATGTCGGCGCGGGTTGCGGTTTCCGGCGGCATGGCATACCGGGACGCGCTGGAAGCTATAACAATCGCCGCGGCAAAGGCCGCGGAAGTAGAAGACAGGGTAGGGTCAATCACACCGGGCAAGGACGCGGACCTTCTGGTTTTCGCGGGCGACCCGCTGGATGGGATTGAAAAACCGGAGATGGTGTTTGTGGATGGGGAAAGGGTTATCGGATCACGGTAAACGCATGAAAAAACGCACAAATCTACAAAGGCAAGTATGCACAAAACTAAATCAGGGAGCGACACCGGAAGCGCCCGCGCACGTAAGAATAGCGGAAAAAGTCTTCCAATAATCTTTTTTCCTAATTCCTTTTTTCGCGTTCAAGCCCTGGAGCTCGGCTCGGCTGAGCGATTGGGCGGATTATAGGGCAAAGCATATGACGTGCGCGATGAAAGGTGCGAAGCTATGCGGCTTGTCGGAGCGGGGGTCCGGGGTCTCCCCGGTGTGTTTTGTTTCTTTTGCACAAGCAAAAGAAAAGCCCCCGCGGCTTGAGCGGTTAGGCTGTGCGCAGCTACAATGAGAAATAGGCATATTGTAGGCACGCATGAAATTTGCATCGTACAATGACGGTCGGGCATGGAAGCCCGACCCTACATGATAAATTGTTTCACGTGAAACAATTTTAGGCGGGCGACCGCAAGGGTCGCCCCTACGGTGCAATATTGTTGGTTGTTTGGTAATTTCGGGACGCCCGGTGTGCGTCCCCTACAAATCACACAACAAATTTGCCGGGTATCACATTCATGCGTTTGCCGTGGTTATCGGATAAAAATCTATGGAAATCCTGCCCAATCTGTGCTATACTGTTAATATTATTTTACGAGGAGCTGACCCTATGACCATCAATGTCGCCGGAAAAGGCACTACAGTACGCGATGCCTTTAAAGAAAGCCTGCAAAAAAAGCTGGCAAAGCTGGACCGTTTTTTTGACGAAAATGTAACCGCCAATGTAACAGTAACGGTGGAGGGCGGGCGCGAGACCGTCGAGGTTACGATAAAGGCAAGCGGGATGCACTTCAGGGCGGAGAAAACCACGGGCGACCGCCTGGATTCGCTAGACAGCGTGGTGGACGCGCTGTTCCGCCAGATAGTCAAGAACAAGACCAAGCTGGAAAAACGCCTGCGCAAAACCGCGTTTGCACCCGGCTACGAAAACGATTTTGTCGGCAGTGAGGACAGCTACAGGGTCGTGAAATCAAAACGCTTCTCCAACAAACCCATGGATGTGGAGGAAGCAATCCTGCAAATGAATTTGGTCGGGCATAACTTTTTCGCGTTCGTCAACAGCCAAACCGAAAAGGTCTGCGTGGTCTACAGGCGCAACGACGGCGGCTACGGGCTGCTGGAACCGGACAGCGGGCTAGAAGATTGAGAACACAACTTCTAAGTAATGGGGGAGTAAATTATGAACATAACAGAGCAAACCGAAAAAGCGCGGCATTTAAGGGCGGATATCATAAAAATGCTGTACCTGGCGAAATCCGGGCATCCGGGCGGGTCGCTTTCCTGCGTTGAGATGCTGATGGCGCTTTATTACAACGTCGCAAAAATCGACCCGAAAAACCCGCGATGGGAAAAACGCGACCGCATCGTGATGAGCAAAGGCCACGCCTGCCCCGCGCTGTACGCTGTTTTAGCGGACAAGGGCTATTTCCCGCGCGAGGATTTATGGAGGCTGCGCAAGATTGACAGCCATCTCCAAGGCCACCCCGATATGCGCAAAACCCCGGGCGTGGATGTCAGCACAGGTTCACTCGGGCAGGGCGTGTCTGTTGCGGGCGGTATGGCGCTTGCGGCAAAGCATAAGGGCGAGGACATAAAAGCATACGCGATTTTAGGCGACGGCGAAATACAGGAGGGCCTGGTTTGGGAGGCGTGTATGTCCGCCGCGCATTTCGGCCTGGATAATTTGACCATTTTGCTCGACCACAACGGCCTGCAAATCGACGGCCCCAATGACGAGGTTATGAGCCTTGGGGATATCATGGGCAAGTTTGCGGCGTTCGGCTTCCACTGCGAAAAAGTGGACGGGCATAATATCGGGGAGATTGTCGGCGCGCTCGGTACCGACAGCCACGGCAAGCCGAAATTCATCTGCTGCGAAACTGTAAAAGGCAAGGGCGTATCCTTTATGGAAAATAACTTCGGCTGGCATGGGAAAGCCCCTAATGAGGGCGAGTATAAAACAGCGTTAGGCGAATTGGGGGTAGAATTAGATGGCTGAAATGAAATCTCTGCGCATTGCCTACGGTGAAGCGCTTGTGCAGGCGGGAAAGCTCGACGACAGGATCGTTGTGCTGGACGCCGACGTGTCCTCCGCTACGATGACAAACATCTTCAAAAAAGCATATCCGGACCGTCATTATAACTTCGGCATTGCGGAAGCGAATATGGTTTGCGCGGCTACCGGGATGGCGCAATCCGGGCTTATCCCGTTTGTCAGTACATTTGCGTTGTTCGGCGCCGCGCGCGCATTCGAGCCGCTGCGCAATTCTGTTGCTTACATGGGCGCGAATGTAAAGCTCGGGCTTAGCCACTCCGGGCTGAGCGTGGGCGAGGACGGCGGCAGCCATCAAGCGGTAGAGGATATCGCGCTTATGCGCCTGCTGCCCGGCATGACGATTTTTGTCCCCTGTGACGCTTTTGAAATGGAAAAGGCGGTCAAGGCGGCGGTGGAAATCGACGGGCCTGTATACATCCGCGTTGCGCGCCCCGTAACCGAATATTTTACGGCGAAGGACGACCCGTTTGTCCCCGGCAAAGCAAATATCCTGCGCGATGGCAAGGATGCCGCAATCTTTGCGGCAGGGCTGATGATAGAGCAGGCGCTTGCCGCCGCAAAAATCCTGGAGGGCGAGGGCATCAGCGCCGCTGTTGTAAATTTCCACACAATAAAGCCCTTCGACCAAGACACCGCGCTTGAGTTCGCAAACCGCTGCGGCGTTGTTGTAACTGCGGAGGAACACAGCATCATCGGCGGGCTTGGCAGCGCGGTCGCGCAAGCGCTGATGGGGAAAGCAAACTGCAAATTTGATATGGTCGGCATCCGTGACAGCTACGGCAAATCCGGCGACCCCGCGCTCCTGTTCAAAGAATATGGCTTGACAGCTGAAGATATTGCGGGGAAGGTAAGGGATAAGGTCGGGATTTAGGGTGCAGGAAGGGAAGAAACAATGCATAATTCATAATGCATAATTAAAAACGGCATAACGTATTATTGCATGTAACCCCTCGCCCCCTTCGCGCATGAAGGGGGTGCCGCCCGCAGGCGGCGGGGGTTGTTTCCCGTAATTCGTCGCCCAAAGACAACCCCCGGCACTTCGTGCCACCCCCTTCGTGCGCGAAGGGGGCAGGGGATAGGTGCAAATTACTGCGGCGCATCGTACAATGCGGGCGGGCATGGAAGCCCGCCCCTACGGTCTTCGCAGCGGCGCGGAGCGCCGCGGGATTGAGGTTATAGGATTGAGGTTTTAGGAAGGGAAGATATTTGTCGCTTCGTCCTTTACCTAAAACCTAAAACCTAAATCCTAAAACCTGCGCAGCTGCGCCGCCCTACAACCTCTCCAGCAGCCCTTCCCAGTCCCGCGCAAACCGTGCGATCCCTGCGTCTGTCAGCGGATGCGCGATCATCTGCCCGATTACATCGGGCGGGATTGCGGCGTTGTGCGCCCCTAATTTGGCGCATTGTGCCGCGTGATGCGGGCTGCGTATATCGGCGGCGATGATTTGGCAGCTGTCGCCGTGGGCCGCGAATATCTTTGCGATATCGCCGACCAAGCCCGCGCCGCAGGATGCGGTATCGCCGAGCCTGCCGACAAACACGCTGACATATGACGCGCCCGCGCGCGCCGCTAAAACAGCCTGTGCGGCGGTGAATATCAGCGTGCAGTTTGTCCGCACGCCTTCCCTTCGCAGTGCGCTGATGGCTTTAAGCCCTTCGGCGCACATTGGTATTATTATTTCCAGGCGGCTGCTGAGCTTCACAAGCTCCAGCGCTTCTTCGACCATCCTGTCGGCTTGGGGCGAGATAACCTCGCCGAATACAACGCCGTCCACGATATCCAAAATCTCGGCGATGATTTCCTTAAAATCCCTGCCCTCTTTTGCGATTGAGGACGGGTTTGTCGTGACACCGGACAATATCCCATAGGAGTTATAAAGGCGGATCGCTTCGGTATCCGCTGTGTCGATAAATATTTTCATGGCGGGCAATTCCTTTCAACGCATAAATCATGTGCTATAGATTATTCTATGCAAATATACCGGCAAAAATCACGAAGCGGGGATGCTGCGATATGGTCGATATGGGCGATGAGGCCGCAATAAAAAAAGAGATTGCGGCTATCCGCTGTTTCGCGCTGGATATGGACGGCACTTTTTATCTGGGCGGAGAATTGCTGGAAGGCTCGCTTGAATTTATCCGTCGCGTGAGGGAAACCGGGCGGAGGTTCGTGTTCCTTACAAACAACTCGTCAAAAAGCCACGGCGCGTATATGCAAAAACTAGCCGGGATGGGGCTGAAAATTTCGCCCGATGAACTGGTAACATCGGGCGGGGCGGCGATCGCGTATCTTCACGCGAACCACCCCGGGAAGCGGGTATTCCTGCTCGGGAACCCGATGCTGACGAATGAATTCCGGGAAGCCGGTATCAACTTGAACGAAACAGACCCGGAGCTTGTCGTCACGGCGTATGACACAAGCTTGGATTACCGCAAGCTGTGCAAAGTCTGCGATTATGTCAGAAGTGGCCTGCCGTTTTTGGCGACCCACCCGGACTACAACTGCCCCACGGAAACAGGCTTTGAACCCGATATCGGCGCGATCCACGCCTTTATAGAAGCTTCCACCGGGCGTTTCCCCGACAGGATAATCGGGAAGCCGTACAGGGATATCATGGACTTCGCGCTGAGTAAATGCGGATGCGGACCCTCGGAAACCGCAATGGTCGGGGACAGGCTTTACACAGATATCGCGCTGAAAAAACACGTACCCGGCCTGTGCGCAATTTTGGTGCTGACAGGGGAAGCGTCAGCTGGCGATATCCCGGGCGCGGACATAAAGCCTGATATGGTGTTTGATAAGCTGGGGGATATTGCGCGGTACTGCGTGCCGCAGGATTGAGATTTGAGGATTAAGGGTTAGGAAAGGAAGCCCGCGTATGTACAGCCTCGGTGAAAAACTAAACCGTGCGTTTTTCCTGCGTGACTGCGTGACTGTCGCGCGGGGGCTTTTGGGGATGCATATCGTCCGCGAAACCGAAAATGCCTTCATTGCTGTACAAATCACCGAAACGGAGGCCTACAATGGGCTGGACGATATGGCGTGCCATAGCTACGGCGGGCGGATAACACCGCGCACACAGACATTTTATATGCTGGGCGGGCACAGCTATGTATACCTGCTGTATGGGATGCACTGCCTTTTTAATGTTATAACCGGGGACAAAAATGACCCGAGCGGGGTTTTGATCCGCACAGGGGCAATCGTATGCGGGCGGGACGAGATATCCCTGCGCAGGTTCGGCAAGAGCTTTGATATGCTCAGCAACGCGCGGAAAAAGCAGCTCCTCGACGGCCCCGGTAAAATTTGCCATGCGATGGGGATAGACAGAAGCCATAACGCCCGCGATTTATTAGGGGAAGGGCTGTATTTGGCGCGGCCTTTTGATATGCCGGATTTTAACATAGAAACGGGGAAGCGCATAAATATAGCTTATGCGGGTGAAGCCGCGGATTACCCGTACCGGTTTACGATGAAAACCGTGAACACATGAACACAGCTTTTTAATGTAAATTAAATTTGACACAGTGTAAAAATCGTGATATTCTTTTTGTGCGTTTTCGCTTTGTGTCAAGTTAATAAATAAAATGAGTGGGCACCCTATGAAACCTATTGTACAGCGGATTATACTTTCGCTCCTCCTGCTGGGCACTGTCGTCGGTATGCTTGTGCAGACACGCGCCGCCTACAGCTCTGTTTTGGTTGCGGCGTCCTTTTTACTGTCCCTGTGCGCTTTCTATATGTATGCCAATTGGGCGGGCAAACAGAAGGCCGACGCGCTGTCGGCTTTGCATGATTATACGGACAAGCTGAATAAAACCCTTGAAAAAATCATGCAGTCGCCCGAATTTTCCGGCGGCGCGCTGAAGGATTTTGCAAGCATTGCCGCCCCCGGGGCGTGCAAGGCGCTGAACATCTCGCGCGTTGGCATATGGATCTTTGATGAGGGAAATACGGCCCTCAAGAGCATTTCCTGCTTCGACACTGCCGCCGGCCTTTTTATACAGGGCGATTTCCCCCTCGAGGGCAACGAAAAATATCACAGCGCGCTTTTGTCCTCGCGGCTGGTCGTCCTTAATTCCCCGGGCGAGCTGGCGGATATAATGGTAGGGCAGGACCCCGGGCTGTGCGCGCTGCTCGATGCGCCTGTGCGTTCCGGCGGCAGGCTTGTCGGGGTTATTTGCTGTGAGCAAATGACAAGCCCGGACTATCCCGACGGGCGTGTATGGACAGCGGAGGAGCAAAGCTTTGCGTCCTCTTTGGCGGACCTTATGGCACTTGCGGTCGCCAATGACGAGCGGCGCATATTCGCGCGGCGCATTGAGGCAATGACAAATAACTTCCCCGGCGTGATCTACCAGTGCCTGTATGACCCGCCCGAATACACCTTTACTTATGTAAGCGAAGGCTGTCTGGAGCTTACGGGATACACGCAGGATGAGCTTACGGGGAACTCAGCCGTAAAATTCTTCGATATTGTGCATCCCGACGACGTTGCGCTGCTGGAAGATACGGCGGACGAAACCGAGCCGGGCGCGCCTTTTGAAGCGTCATTCCGCATTATAACAAAAAGCGGCGAAGAAAAATGGCTGTGGGAGCGCAGCAAGGCTGTAGAGCTTACCACGGACGGCCAGCCGTGCATTATTGAGGGCTTTTACACAGAAATAACCGAGCAGCGGCGTCTGGAAGCGGCGGAGCTTTCAAATTTGATGCTTGATTCATCCCCGCTGTGCAGCCAGATCTGGGACAAAAACCTCAGAACAATTGACTGCAACATAGCCGCTGTCAATCTCTACGGCTTTAAAGATAAGCGGGAATATGTGGAGCGCTTTTCCCGCGACTGCTCCCCGCCGCTCCAGCCGGACGGTCAGCGCTCGGGCGAAAAGGGCAGGGCGCTCGTGGAACAGGCATTTAGGGAAGGCTACTGCAACTTCCACTGGATACACAGGGTGCCGGGCGACGACACGCCCATGCCCGCGGAAGTCACGCTTGTACGGGTCAGCTATAAGGGCGATTATGTTGTTGTCGGCTACACAAAGGACCTTCGCGAGGTCGCAAGGCTTGAGGCGGAGGCGGAAAAAATCTACTACGACGCGCTTACCGGTATCTACAACAGGCGCTATTTCGACGAACAGCTCGAACGCGCCATGAAATCGCTGTCACGCTCCGGCGGGCTTCTCACCGTTATGATGATCGACATCGACTACTTCAAGGATTACAACGATATCTACGGGCACAGCGCGGGGGACAGCTGCCTGAAAACCGTTGCGGAAATCCTCTGCGAAAGCGTTACAAGGACAGATGATTTTACCGCGCGGTACGGCGGCGAGGAATTTGCCGTTGTACTGCCGAATACCGGCGAGTACGGCGCGCGCTATGTAGCCGCAAGGCTATTGCAGAAAGTGCGCGACCTTAAAATACCGCATGAGAAAAGCGCGGCGGAAAGCTATGTCACTATATCAATAGGGGCTATGACCGGGAAGCCGAAATACACCCAAAGCCCATATGATTATGTAAAACAGGCGGACGAGATGCTGTACAAGTCCAAGGAGGACGGCCGTAATAGGTATAGTTATATTTCGGAGATATAGGGCCTGCGGCAGGATTTAGGTTATAGGTTATAGGTTTTAGGGTAGGGCGGGGGCTTGCCCCCGCCGCCAAACACCCGGCGCGAAGCGATTTATCGCTTTGCGGCACCCCCCTTTTAAA
>WRLS01000046.1 GCA_009776345.1 Oscillospiraceae bacterium
TAAATCCTGCCGAAGGCAAAACACCCGTCATCACTGCGAAAAATCGCAGTGATGCCACCCTCTTTAAAAAAGAGGGTAAGGCTAAAATAGGATTTATTCTTTCATTAGAAAGCGCAAAATGACCGTAGGACGTGCCCTCTTTTTTAAAGAGGGTGGCGCGAAGCCAAATTTATTCGGTTTCGTGACGGGTGTTTTGCGGCGGGGGCAAGCCCCCGCCCTTCCTCAATCCTCAATCCTAAAACCTGCGCAGCCGCGCGCCGCGCTATAAATTCTTAACAGGCCTGTTGAGCGCCTTTACCCCCATAACTCCCGTGGCGGGTTCAAACGTAACGGTGCGCCCGTAATTTTCCAGGATGTCCTGGGCAATAATAGGTATATGCAGGACCTGCAGCGCGGTTTTGACAGACGCGACATTCCGCTGCCCAACCTGCCACGCGGCGTTTGCGGTGGTTGCGCCCTTGACCTCGAACATTTGCGCGCCGCCCGCAATTTTCGCCTTCATGCGCGCGCGGTTCGCGCCGAGCTTCTCCATTTGGCGGACAAGCTCCGGGATTGCGCTGTCGGCGAATTTCGCTATGTTTTTATCGTTTGGCGACAGCTTTGAATCAGGCAGCATAATATGTGACAGGCCCGCCACGTGTGCGGCCGCATCCAGCAGGCAGATGCCCACGCAGGAACCCAGCGCGTATGTAATAAGTGTATCGGGCGGCCTTGCCACCTTTAAATCAGAAATGCCTATTACCAATTGCCCCATATTAGCCCAGCCCCAATTTTTGCAAAATCAAATTCAGGGAGTCAACCTCCGCGAATAAAATCATATGGCTCATGACGTTTTCGGTGTCGCTTTTAAAATTTTCCTCAATGAACAGCACTTTGTCGCCTACAGCGCCGAATTGCGTGATCGGCACGCTCAAAAGCGCGCCCGCCATGTCGATATTCACGGCAGGGGGGGTAAGGTCGATGCGCAGCCCCGTCATATCCCCGATTGAATTGACATACGCCCCGGACAGGATATTCCCCACCTCTGTAATGGCGGAAAGCGCCATCTCGTCCATTTCGTCGAAACTCTCGTAATGCTGGCCCATTAGGATATTTATGATCATATGGGCGAATTTTTTGTCCAGCAGGAACATGATCATCCCGTTGATTTCGCCCTCCAGGCTGACCAGCACGCCGTAGATCATATTTTCCGGGCCGCCCACCGCGTCCGCGACATTGTTAAATTCTACCAAATTGACCACGGGCAAGGTCATATTCACCGGCATCCCCAGCATGGCGGAAAGCGATGTCGCCGCGTTGCCCGCGCCGATATTGCCAAGCTCCCTGAGCACATCCATATGCATAGGGCTTAAATGCTCATATACATTCTCTGTGTTTTCCATGATAATTTTTCTACCTCCCGGAGCATACTAAATACTTTAGCAAATATATAATAACATATTATAAGATACAAGTACAAGTGGATATATCATATTATATAAAATTGGCTGTTTTTCCGGTAAATATATTACAGGGATGTATTTTTACGGTGCGCAAAACTTTACAAATTTCGCCAAAGCCTTTATAATGATAAGAGAAACATTGATCACTGAATCGGAAAGGTGACAGCTATGGCCAAGGTGATATCAATATCCAACCAAAAGGGCGGGGTGGGCAAGACCACAACATCCCTTGCAATTTCCACCGGCTTTAAGGAGCGGGGGTTCCGGGTCCTTGCTGTCGATATGGACCCCCAGGCGAATTTTACGTTCAGCCTGGGCGGGGAGGGCGACGACGGCCCCACTGTCTACGAGCTGTTAAAAGGCGAGGTCCAGCCCCGTTTCGCCATACAGCGGACGAGTTATGTTGACCTTATAGCGTCAAACATCGTGCTTTCAGGCGCGGAGCTGGAGTTTACCGCGGAGGGCAGGGAGTACATCCTGAAGAAGGCGCTGAAATCCCTGATGCCGCGCTATGACTACATCGTGATCGACACGCCGCCCGCGCTCAGCTTCCTTACCGTAAACGCACTTGCCGCCGCGCAGTATATGATCATCCCGATGCAGGCGGATATTTTCAGCCTGCAGGGGATCGCACAGCTCGGGGATTCCCTGCTGCGGTTAAAACAGTATTGCAACCCGCAGCTGGAGGTAGGCGGGATACTGCTGTGCAGGTTCGACGGGCGCACGATTTTGGGAAGGCGCATAAACGAAACCGCCGACATGGTGGCACAGCAGATCGGCACAAAGCTTTACAAGCAGAAGATACGCAACTCCGTGGCGATCCAAGAGGCGCAGACGAACCAGGTGTCTATGTTCCAGTACGCGCCCCAAAGCCCCGGTGTTGCGGATTACAGGAAATTTGTGGATGAGCTGCTGAAAAGCGGCGTATGACCGCGCCGCAGATGCATAAAAAGGGTGAATTAGTTGGCTGCGAAAAAACAACTTAAAAAAGATTTTAATAAAGAAGCCATGTACCGCAAGATCATGCCTTCCATTTCCGCGCCGATGGAGCTGGACGAAGACAGGGGGGAGCCGCAGATACCGGAGGAGGTCGTCCCTGTCCCGGAGCATACGGCTTATAATGTCATGGAGCTTGTCGTCCGCACAAAGCTGCCGCAGACGCTCGGGACGCTTGGCGCCTGTGAGTGCGGGCAGTGCAAGAACGACTGCGTTTCCCTTGCCCTGAACAGCCTGCCGTGCTTTTATGTCGTCGGCGACGAAGAGCAGATCAGGGACAAGGCAAAGGCCATCCGCGCCAAAAATGAGATAAAAATCACCGCGGCGATTATCCGTGCCGTACAAAAAGTCATGGAGCATCCCCGCCATTAGCCCTTTATTAAATTTGGAGTGAATTTCCCAAATGAGTGAAAAGCCGCGCCTAAAAGAAACCGACGAAATATTAAACAGCGTGCGCAAAAAAGGCATGGACCCAAAGGGCGATGCCCCCGTGGCCCGTCCCGCCGAGCCTGCGCCTGCCCGGGATGAAGCGCCCGATATTACAGATGACGAAATGTCCCCGACTGAAGAAGGCGCGTCCGAAATGCGCCTGAAGGGGACTGATGAGATTCTGGAAAGCGTGAGCAGAAGGGGGCGTTCCGTAAAAAGGGCCTCCCCGCCGGCGTTTACCCCGCCGGAAATCAGCGCGCCTGTGACGGAAACGGCGCAACCGGACGCGACCGCAGACGACCGCCCCAGGCGCAGGCGCGGCCGCCCGCAAAAACGTGAAACCGACAGCCCCCCGGATCGGCAGGATGACCGCAGGCCGCTGGATTTCGGGAAATACAACCTAAACGACGCGATCCGGGACGTCAAAGAGGAAATGGGGGAACAGCCCGAACCGGAAATCCCCGAACCCCCTGCCGCAAGAACATCCGCACGGGGAAGGCGGCGGGCATCCGCGCCGTACAGAAAAGCCGAGCTTGCCATGGAAACCGCTGTAGAGCCGCCGCCGGAGGAAACCCCGCCCGAACCGCCGCAGCCGGTGCCGTATGAATTCCCGCGTGTTTCGCGAGATGAGCTGAACACACAGCAAGCGGAACCGGATATACGCGAGTATTCCTTCGAGGAATTCGGGGAGCCTTCCCCGCCCGCGCGGACGGAGCCGCCGCCTGTTTTGCCGAAACCTGAAACCGATGAAGAAAAACGCACACGCATAAGCCGTGACGAGAATTCCCGCGAAAACTTCCGTGAGGAGCTTGCGCGCACTTTTGAGGCGCAGTTTGCCCAGCGCTTTTTAAAAAGGGAAAGCGGCGCGGACAGCCCCGCGAACGGGCAAGCGGCCGCACCCGGGGCGGCAAGCGGCAGGGACAGGGGTACCCGGCCTTTCTTTGATAATTTCGTGACAGAAAACGAAGATCCCGCCGACAGCACCGGGGGCGCGATTGAGCCTGAGGCACAGGATTTCCTGGATCAGTTTACCGAGGAGATAAACAGAGAGGAAGAAACCGTCACAGAGGAATTTAAAGACACGCTCGCGAAGAAATTCATGCGTGAGCGCGAGCGTTATCTAAATGAACTGGGCATCGCCGCCGCAAGGGACGAACAGCAGCAGGAGGAAGAAATCCCCGAACCCGAACCGGAGCCGCGTGCCCGCCGCATACTTGATGTGCAGATACAGCCCGAAATGCATACGGACGAAGACATTGACACAGGCAGCCCCGCCCCGCCCGTGACTTACAACCGGATGGGCTTTGCCCGCAAAGAAGCGACAGAACACGACGACGGCGGGCCTGTGTTCAACCCCGCGCCAAACCGTACACAGCGCCCCTCTTTAGGGCGCGGGCAGGCGGCGGAAAACACAGGGCGCGGGCAGGCGGCGGAAAACACAGGCCGCGCGCCCTCCGGCAAAAAGAACGCCGAGGACCTTTTAATGGAGCTTGCCGCCCAAACAAAGGCGGCGGAGGACAGGCTGTTCGGCACAGGGCGCGGCAGGGCAAAGCCCGCCCGCAAAAGGCAGAATACGCGCATACTCACTGCGGCGTTTACAGGCAAAACCGAGGAAAAACCAAAGCGCGGTAAACGTAAAGACAAAACCGCCGATGAAAAACCGGAGACCGCGGGGGGTATGTACCGCGTTGTAATCCCCGTGCTTTTGGCGGGGCTGCTGGTATTCGGCGGGTCGTTTTGGTGGTTCTTTTCCGGCAATACAATCGGGCTGCCGATGGCCCCCAACAGGGGCGCAGACGACAGCAGCTATGACGGGAACCTGGGTGAAATTCCTTCGGGGGACAATACGCTAACACTTTATGAATCCCGCCATTTTGAAGCATCCGGCCCGGGAAGGTACCGTGACGCGGTGGTGCGGCGGTCGGATATCGACATATCAAACCTCTACGTCGAAAACATCCTGCTGATCTCCGACGCGGAGACAACCGGCAGGGTCACGCTCACGGGGGTGAGCGCGGACAGGGCAATCCACATCACAAGCTGCGCCGTAAATGAGCTTGAGCTAGTTGACGTGCGCACGCCGCGCGTGGTACTGGCGAACAGCCAAGTGCCTGTAACCCTTCGGGTAGGCGGCAATTCCGACATCGGGACGGTGGAGATGGAGGCGGGCGCGGCTATATCCCAGGGCGTTTTGCACGAGGATGCCTTGGGCATACAAAATATAGCCATATCCGCAAAATCCTCCGGCGGGATAAGCGCGACACTAAGCTCGCTCACCGTGCCGTCGCTTTCCACCGAGGGCGAAACCGTCCTGCGCTTTGAAAACAGCAGGGTCGGGAATATGAGTGCCGAGGGCGCAATCTCAATAGACGGCAGCGGGCGGATCTCAAACCTTACGCTGACAGAAGATACCCACAGGAATGTATCCGCCGTTTCGCTTGATTTATCCGCGGCAATAACGCCTATGTCAATTTCCGGGGCAGTTAACGCGGCGCGTACACTGCAAGCCGTGATCAGGGGCGTGGATATTTCCAACCTTCATGTAAGAAGCCCGGCGGACATTCAAATATCCGGCGATATAAACACATTGGCGACAGCCGACAGCATCGGAATTTCCGGCAGCGGGACAATAGGCAGCTTTACGGTAAACAGGCGCTTCGGTAACGCGCGGCTGCCGATTGATATATCCGGCGTGACTGTGTTTTCTATGATCGGGGAGGCTGAAACCAGGATCAATATAACAGGCTCCGGCCGCGTAAACGACCTTACCTGCAACGCGTCCACCTACGCTTTGGGCAACAAAATCGGTATGCTGCGGGTGAACAACGACCGCGTGATCTACGAAAACGAACCCGACAACATAATAATCGCCCAAGGCATAAGGCCGCCGGAAACAGCGGCGGACAACCCGAATATTGATTTCAATCTAAGCACCGCCCAAAGCGCGCCGCCGCCCGATACTTCGATTGACAATGTAAGCACGACCTGCGGCCATACAAGGGAGGCGGGCGGCTTTTTAAGGGGCGACGGGTCGCGTTCAGACCCATTTGAAGTGGAAACCCCGGCACAGCTCGCGCATATTTCCGCGCACCTTGATTCCTATTTTATCCAGACAGCGGATATTGACATAGCGGGCGACGCGTCTTTTGTCAGCGGCTTCCCGATAATCGGCAGCGGCGACAGCCCGTTTACCGGTGAATATGACGGCAGCGGTTACAGCATCCGCGGCATACGCATCCAATCCGACCAAAACCGCGTGGGGCTTTTCGCCGCAAACGCGGGGGTTATACGCGGCATTACCCTTATGCCCGGCGAGATTGGCGCGCTTTCCTCCGGCACTGTATACATCGGGGGGATCGCGGGCGTGAATTTAGAAAGCGGGCAGATTTTGTCCTCCTCCAACCGCGCAAGGGTTTCCGGCAGGGATTCCGCCTATGTCGGCGGGATCGCGGGCTACAACTACGGCGGCCTTATCCGCGACTGCTACAACGCGGCGCAGATAAGGGGCGTTTCCAATGTAGGCGGGATCGCGGGGATGAGCTTGGGCGCGGGCGTTATCGCGGGGAGCTACAACGCCGGTGAAATAGAAGGCGAGGACGATTTCGGCGCGGTTGCCGGGACCAACGAAGGCACGGTTTCCAACTGCTATTATTTGGAGGGCACCGCGGAATTCGGCATCGGGCGGGGCGGCGGCGCGCCGATGATGCGCACAGCCGAAGAGCTTATGTCGGCGCAGATGGTCAGCGACCTTGCCGCGGGGCATGAACAGTCGCTGTGGGTGCGCGGCTCTGTTTCCGAAGGCGGGTATAATTTCCCGGTTTTGAGGGCGGCTGCGCAGGATTAAGGTTTCATGTAGGGGGCGGCATCCTCGGCGCCCCGAATTTACCGAATAATCAACAATATTGCATCGTAGGGGCGACCCTTGCGGTCGTCCGCATTGTACGATGCAATACGATAATTTGCGGGCGGGCATGGAAGCCCGCCCCTACCCTAAAACCTATAACCTAAATCCTAAAACCTGCGCGAAGCGCAAAAAACCCCCACGGCCCGGAGAGCCGTGGGGGTTTTTTATTTTGTGTTTCGGACAAAACCGTTCAGGCGGTTATTAGCAGCCTGTGCCGGGGTTGTCGTTGACGTTGAACGGGGTGGTGTCGCCGCCGGTGTCGCCGCCGATGTCGAAATCATCGAGATCGTCGTCGTCAAGGTCGTCGAGGTCTTCCGGTCCTTCGTCAACATCGATGAGGCCCAGCTCGCCGAAGTCAACAGCGGATGTAGCAACATAGTACACGTCAGCGATCGGGAGGGTGGTGGAATTGCCGCGGCCGATTTCTTTGTACTCGCCGTCATAAATGAAGTACGTGGCCGGCAGGTTAAGGGCAACGGTCGCGTGCGCGTTTGCGAGGTTGATGTGCTCAAGCTTGTAAACGGTTACGATTTCAGGATGTTTCGCCGCAACATCGGCATACCTGTCGTCGTCGAGGCCGTCGGAAACCCAAGCATAAACATCTCTTTCCCTGTAAAGGCGGGTGCTGATTTCGAAATCGTCAAAATCGGTGATGATCTTAACCCTGTTGACGTTGGCGGTTGGCTCAATGATGCGATAGAATTTGTCCATGAACACATCTTGCCAGTCGCCGTTTACGTTAGGCATCCTGCGGGCTTCTTCGAAGTCGCCTTCAAATGTTGCCCTTATACGGTTGACAGCGGTGCCTTTTTCGCGGATTTCAACATTGAATTTGAAGGGGACTTCTTTTACGCTGACAAGCTTGTCAACAAATTCAATTTTGATGCCCATGAGGCGGGCGCTGCTACCACGGACATCTTCCCACTCAAGCGATACGTTTTTAACAACAGCAGCGCCTTGGTTCCTCTGCCAGTTAAATACCCAGCCGTCGCTTGCGTTAAATTCGCCGCGGGTGATAGCAGGATCTTTTTCAAAAAGGATTACGATTTCGTTTTCTACGGTGTTGAAGCCTACTAATTCATAGGTTTCGCCCCACGGCATAGCATCGCCGGATTTAACGCCGTCAATGTACTCATAATCTTGGCCGCTTGTGCCTAATTCAAAGTCATCAGCGATAGCCGCAAATGTCATTGGCGCAATACTCATCACCAGCGCGGCGACGAGCAGCAGTGCAAAAATCTTTCTCATGGTAGTTCTCCTTTCGTTTGCACGAATATTTAGTTGTGTTGCGGTGGGTGGCGCGGTTTTGCCCTGCCGCCGGTTACATTTGCGTAACAGCGCTGTTACACCGCGGCCGGCAAAACGGAAAAGCACACCCACATCCGCCAAGCAACCCTCCGGAGGGACGGTAACTCCAGCCCGTTCCCCGATTGCCTAAATGCATTGTAACATATTTGTTATCGAAATGCAATAGGTTTTTTAAATTTTTTTGAAATTTTTTTTATTTTTTTTGGGAGAGGGGGAAAATGGCGTAGGTATGCGGGGAAACAACCCCCGCCGCCCGCAGGCGGCTCCCCCTTCGTGCGCGAAGGGGGCAGGGATACCCCTACATAAAAAATCGTGTCACTCCCTGCAACACAATTTAATTTATTTCACCTCCCCCCGCCATTATTTCCTGCGTATTTCCGGTAATACTAACCATACAGCAACTGCAAATCCCGGGAAAGGAACGGCGTCAGCTATGACAATCGGCATACCTAAAGCACTTTTATACTACAGATACGGCGTAATGTGGGAGGTTTTTTTCACAGCGCTCGGTTGCAAAATACTCATCGGCCCGGATACAGGCCGCGCGATTATGGAGGAAGGTATCGCCTTGTCTGCCGGGGAATGTTGTCTGCCCTCTAAAATTTTTTTAGGCCACGCCGCAAATCTTATCGGCAAATGTGACCGCATACTCGTCCCGCGCTTTGAGCGCACAGCGGCGGACGAGGAATTCTGTGTGCGTTTTTGGGGCTTGCCGGATGTCGTGCGGGGGACACTGCCGGGCGCGGACATCCTGTCCTACAACCTTGCGGGGGATGAGCGGGCGGGCTTTATAAAGCTGGGCGCGCAGCTCGGCTTTGGCCTTACTAAAACCCTGCGGGCATACCAAAAAGCCAAAAAGGCACAGCAAAACGCCGACGCGGCGGCAATGGCGCGGCAAAACCTGCTTCTTTCCGGGGGCGGCATGAAAATACTCGCAGCCGCCCACCCCTATATCATCCACGATAAATACATCGGCGCGCCAATACTTCGCATAATGGAGGATTGCGGGGCGCGGCCTGTCTTTGCGGAGCATTGCAACAGGCTTCTGTGCAGGCGGCGCTCCAAAAAACTTTCCCGCGATTTGTACTGGACGGTAAACAAGGAGATACTCGGCGCGGCGGTGCATCTTACCGGGAAAATCAGCGGCGTTATTTTTATTTCGGCGTTCCCCTGCGGGACAGACAGCCTCGCGGCCGAGCTTGCTTTGCGGCGTATGCGCGATATCCCCGCCGCGCACATCATCCTCGACGAGCAGTCGGGGGAGGCGGGCCTGCAGACCCGCATCGAATGCTTTACCGAAATTTTACGCGAAAGGGGAAAACCCTCCGTTGCGTCCTAAATCCGTTATAAGCTGCCCGCATATGGGCAGTTATCACATTATATTCGGGCAGCTCCTGCGGAGGCTTTTCCCCGATGCGCAGGTCCTTATGCCGCCGCCGATCACCCAAAAAACCGTTGATATCGGCGGCAGGTACAGCCCCGATTTTGTCTGCGCGCCTTTTAAACTGAACCTCGGCAATTATATCGAAGCGCTCGAAGCCGGGGCGAATACGCTTTTTCAATCCGGGCTGGGCTGCCGCTACGGCTACTACGGTGAACTGCAGGAGCAGATTCTGCGCGACCTCGGCTACGATTTTACGTTTGTATGCCTTTCCCGCCAACGCGCAAGGCCGCTTGCCGTGTCCGCGATACTTCGCGGCGCGGGATGCCCGCTGCCCGCCCATAAAATCGGCGCGGCCTTTTACCTGGCGGCGAAAAGCGCAAAAATCCTCGATGAATATGAATATTGGATGCGGGAGAATGTAGGGTTTGAAGCTGTCCCCGGCTCCTGCGCGGCGATACATGAAAACCTGCTTAATGCGCTCTCCCGCGCGTTTTGCCTGCGCGACCTGCGATCGGCGCAGTCTTACGCGGCCCGTGCAATAAGCAAAATCAAGCTCAACAGACCCGAAAACCCCCTGCGCGTGGGGATCGTCGGCGATTTGTATACATTGATGGAGCCTTCCGGAAATTTTTATTTAGAAAAACAGCTCGCGCGGGAGGGGGTTGCCGTCAGCAGAATAATGGGGCTGTGTTTTTTGCTCACACCGAAAAACCGCCGGCGGCTTATCGGTGAAAGCGGCGGCTATCTAATGTACCCGGTGGGCGCGAACGGCGCGGACAGCGTGTCCCAAAGCCTTTCCTACGCTCGCATGGGCTACGACGGCATCCTGCATATAAAATCATTCGGCTGTATCCCCGAGCTGAACGCCGCCCCCGCGCTTGCCAACCTCTGCGGGGATGAGGGCATCCCGATTTTGGAGCTGAGCTTTGACTGCCACACAAGCCGCGCGGGGACAGAAACCCGCATCGAAGCGTTCGCCGATATGCTTAGGAGGAAACGGGATGCAAAAATCCGCACGCCTGGGGCTTGACATCGGCTCGGTTTCAACCAAAGCCGTGGTCACGGACGAAGACGGCGCGATCCTCGCGTCCTCGTATCTTTGGACACAGGGCGGCCCCGTACCCGCCGTAAAAGAAGCCCTGCGCGAACTGCGGGAAAAACTCCCGCGGGATGTAAAAATCGTGTGCGTGGGCGTGACAGGGTCGGCAAGGCGGCTGATCGGCGCAATGCTGGAAGCGGACGCCGTAAAAAATGAAATCACCGCGCACGCGGCAGGGACACTTTCCCGTTACCCGGATACGCGGACGATTTTAGAAATAGGCGGGCAGGATTCAAAAATCATTTTGCTGGATGAGGGCATCGTCACAGACTACGCCATGAACAGCCTGTGCGCCGCAGGGACAGGCGCGTTCCTTTCCGCGCAGGCAAAGCGACTCGGCATGGAAATCGAGGAGCTTGGCGCCGCCGCGCTTAGGTCACGCCGCCCTTCCAAAATCGCCGCGCGCTGCTCGGTCTTCGCCGAATCCGACATGATCCATAAGGCACAAACCGGCCACAGCCGCGAGGACCTTGTAGCGGGGCTGTGCCGCGCCGTTGTTTTAAGCTTTCTGAATAACGTCGGCAAGGGCAAGCGTATCAGGGGGCCTGTTGTTTTTCAAGGCGGCGTCAGCAAAAACATAGGCGTGCTGAGCGCGTTCAGGGCGGAGCTTGCGCAGGAGATCCATGTTGACGTAAACTCGCATCTGATGGGCGCGGTGGGCGCGTCAATACTGGCGGACAGCGGCAAACGCCGCCGAGCAGAATTTGACTTCAGCGTCGCCGACATCCCATTCAGCACACAGGCAAAGGAGTGCGCGGGCTGCGCCAACTCCTGCGAGGTCGTTTCCATCCATAAAGACGGCGAGCTTCTGGACCGCTTCGGCGCGCGATGCGGCGGCGCGTAGCGCCGCAGGATTGAGGATTTAGGTTATAGGTTTTAGGAAAAGGAAGGAACTACAAATTCCCTCCCTTCCTACAACCTAAATCCTAAAACCTCAATCCTGCCGAAGGCAAAACACCCGTCACGAAGCGATAAATCGCTCCGCGCCACCCTCTTTAAAAAAGAGGGTAAGGTTATAATAAGATTTATTCTTTCACAATAAAATCACAAAACAACCGTAGGACGTACCCTCTTTTTTAAAGAGGGTGGCACCGTGACGAACTTGTTCGTTACGGTGACGGGTGTTTTGCCCTTTCCTCGCCCCCTTCGCGCACGAAGGGGGTGCCGCCCGCAGGCGGCGGGGGTTGTGCCTTTGGCAGGATATAGGTTTCAGGATTCAAGAAAGGGAAGAAACGACAAATTCCTTCCCTTCATAAAACCTCAATCCTAAAACCTCAAACCTGCCGCAGGCCGTAGGGGACGGCAATCTGCCGCCCGCATGGTACAACCCAATCCAATAAAAAACCGCAATCCGTAGGGGCGACCCTTGCGGTCGCCCGCATTGTACGATGCGCCACGTTAATTCGTATCCATCCCCTGCCCCCTTCGCGCACGAAGGGGGTGCCGCCCGCAGGCGGCGGGGGTTGTGCCTTCGGCAGGATTTAGGATTGAGGATTTAGGCTTTAGGAAAGGGAAGAAACGACAAATTCCTTCCCTTCCTAAAACCTATATCCTAAAACCTCAATCCTGCGCGCTTCGCGCGCTACGCAAACAATTCCAGCATACCTTCCTCTTTTTTCAGATAATAACTGTCCGCGGGCATTTTTTCGGCGTTGGCAAAACACGCCGCCGTAATGCTCGCGCCTTCGTCTATAATCAGCTTGCCCGCCTGTATGCGCCCGATAATTTTTGCCCCGGATGTAATATGCAGGGTACCGGAAATCTCAATTTCGCCCTTGCAATAGCCCGAAATCGTCGCCCCCGCGGCCCTTATATCGCCCTCCAGCCTTCCCTCCGGGCTGATTATCAAATGCCCCTCCAGCTCTACCAGGCCGGTTACATTCCCGTCAATGCGCACATTCCCCAGGCCCTTGAGCGTGACGCTCTCCAAATGGATCGCCTTACCTATGACCGTATCCACGCCCGCTTTCGATGCGGCGGCTTCTTTTTTAAACACGGGAGCCTCCCCTTCCGAAATAAAAATCTATATTTTCAAACGGCCAAAAAATCTATGCGATTATTATCTTACTATATCATATCAGATATTTCGAGGGATTGCAAATAATATCTCTGTAGGGGCGGCAATCTGCCGCCCGCTTTTTGCCCCCTTCGCGCACGAAGGGGGTGCCGCCCGCAGGCGGCGGGGGTTGCTCCCGCAAATTCCCCTCCTTGGAGGGGTGGCGCGTATGCGCCGGGGTGGTTTGTAACGCGATTTTATCTTCAATTATTTTTCACCGCTCAAGCCGCGGGGGCAAGTAGAAATTAGAAAATAGGAATTAGAAATTAGTAAGGGAAGAAGCGATAAGTATTGTCCCAAGAAAAAGTGCAGACTACAAAGGCAATCAGGCGCAAACCTAAAACAAGGAACGACACCGGAAGCGCCCGCGCACGTAATTACAGCGGAAAAAGTCTTCAAATATTTCTTTTTCCTAATCTTAGCTTTACAATGTAAGTGCAACAAAAAGAATGACTCAAGAAGCCAAAGCCTGTAAAATGGTAGTTGAAGAGACAACCAAAGACAGGAGGCGGCAAAATGAGCCATTACACCCATCTTACCA
>WRLS01000047.1 GCA_009776345.1 Oscillospiraceae bacterium
TCGCGCAAAGAAGCAAACGCGCCGGGGAGACCCCGGACCCCCATTTCGACAAATCGCATAGCTTTGTGCCTTTCATCGCGCACGTCATATGCATAGTTCTATAATCCGCCCAATCACCCAGCCGAGCCGGGCTCCAGGGCTTGAACGCGAAAAAAGGTATTAGGAACAAAAGAAATCAAAGACTTTTTCCGCTGTTATTACGTGCGCGGGCGCTTCCGGTGTCGTTCCCTGTTTTAGATTTGTGCTTACTTGCCTTTGTAGCCTTACCCTCTTTTTTAAAGAGGGTGGCATCACTGCGATTTATCGTAGTGATGACGGGTGTTTGTAGGGGCGGCAGATTGCCGCCCCTACAAGTTCCTTCCCTTAATAATTTCTAAATCCAATTTTATTTTCTATTATAGCCTAATATTCATCCACTTCCCCGATGAAAAGCGCCTAAATGTCAACGTCAGGCGCAGGTATTGGTCGAAGAGGAACGAAATCCACCCGCCCAAAAGCCCCAATCCAACCGGATAGACCAGCACATACGCGATAATCGGGCGCAAAATCATAATACTTACCATGGAAACATACGCGATATACCGCGTGTCCCCCGCCCCCCGCAGGCTCCCCATAAAGATCATCTGGCTTGCCTGCCCGTAAATAATCAGGCCAATGATGGGCAGGATCATCCCCGCCGCCTGTATGATTTCTGGGTCGTTTGAGTAAAGCAAAACCATCCGCCCGCCGAAAAGCATCAGGATGATAAAAATTACCGTAGATGAAATCAGCGACATCCGTTGGCATATCTTGCCGTAAAGGATTGACAGGTCCGGCCTTTTTGCGCCGAGGTTCTGCCCTACAAGCGACGACGCGGAAATCCCGAACCCCTCACCGAAGGCAAAGGACAGGCTGATTATATTGCTGAGGATCATATGCGCGGCGAACATTGTTGTGCCAAGCCCCGCGACGATCCGCGTGTACATGAAAAAACCCACGCGCATACAAATCTGCTCTAAAAACGCGCCTGACGCAACCGTGTACATCGCGCCCACGGTTTTTTTGTCGAAGCGCCAATGCTCCCGCGTGAAAAGGAACAGGAAATGCCCTTTGTGCGATACGGAGATTATCGCTAAAGTAAGCCCCGCTGTCCAGCCGCAAATCGTGGAGATGCCCGCCCCCGCGACACCAAGCCTCGGGAAGCCGAGGTTGCCGCCGATGAGCAGGAAGTTGCCCGTAATCGTGACAATATTCGCCACAAGGTTTATGCGCATGGATGCCCGCGTGTTGCCCGTGCCCCTTTGCGCGGCGCTTATGGTCATGGAAAGGCTTGTGATAGGCACGCCGAGCAGCAGGATACGGAAATATCCCACAGCAATATCAATAATATCACTTTGCGCCCCGGTGAACGCAAGGAACGGATACGCCAGCGGATACGCGATTGCGGAAAGCGAAACCGAGAAAATAAGGCTTAACAGCATACCCTGCTTTAAAACAGAAGCCGCGCCGTCCGCGTCGCCCTGCCCGCGCCGCCTTGCCGCGATTGCCGTGACCGATGCGTTCAGCGAAAACACCAGCGTCTGCACGATAAACAGCGGCTGCCCGACAATCCCGACAGCCGCGATTGCGCCCGCGCCCATGATGCTTACCATAATCGTGTTCACCATATGGATCAGCGCGATGAAAAAGGTTTCCACGATTGCGGGGTAAGCAACGCCGAAGCCGGTGGAAAAAGCTTCCTTGGCACCGGGCAGCTCGCCCTTCCGAAGGTCCTCTTTTACCATCAGCCCGGGTATGTAAAGCTTGCGGAGCAGTTGTATTGTCAATTTAAACTACCTCTTGTGCCTACCTCATCGGCGACACCGCGATATTATCGTCAATAACCGACACCTTGCTGAACACAAAGCTTTGGTTTACAGCCATTGTAAGCGGCCCGAAGGAAATCTGCACGCCGGAGTGTATGCGGTTTTTGCATTGGATGTATGTATTGTTTTCGCGGCTTTGGCGCAGCTGTTCCTGCTCGATTTCCTGGAGCCGCACCGTCGCCCTCATGCGGCCGATGCGCAGCTGCTTGATAGAAGCGGTTGCGGCGGCGATGTTGCTGTCAAAATCCGCCTGCTGTATGCCCTTGGCTTTGAGCGCGTTTATGCGGTTGATAAGCTGGTTGAGCTTTAGCTCCTCTGCGTCCAGGTCCTTGAATTTCCCCAGCAGCCCTTCTTTTTCCTCTAAAATGGCCCTATCCTCATTTTGCATGACAATCTGCGTGGCGACATGGGATGATGTGCCTATTGCCAGCGCGTTTAGGTAGCCGCCGGAGATAGTCGTCTTCCCGCCGATCAGCGTGCCTTTTTTCCCGTTAAGCTCAACATTTCCGGAACATTCCACCACCGAATATATGATCGTATCGGCGTAGATGCTGCCCTTTACTTTCAGGTGCGCGTTTTGGATGTACTTGCATTTTAATGTGCCTGATGCCTCGATTACGCTCTGGTTCATTCCGTTTACGCCTTCGCTGATGACGATGTCGCCTGCGGCTTTAAGCGTTGCGCCCTCTACCGTGCCCTTTATTGTAATATTGCCGCCGGAGGTGATCTTAAAGCCCGAAAGCACGTCGCCGTTAATTTGCACGTCGCCGATGAAATCTATATCGCCTGTGGAGTTGTCGACATCGCCGTTTACCCTAAAGACATCGACAACCTCGACAACGCCTTTTTTTACTTTGGCGTCGCCGTCTGTACCTGCCATAAGCTTCAGCCCATCCTCGGACAGGACAGTGTTCTTGCCCTGGATAGGGTGATTTTTTTTGCCGAAGCGCCCGGGCAGTACATTCCCCAATACATCCATGCCGTCTTCGCCCTTTTGTTCGGGGAAGATTTCAGCAAGGAGCGCGCCCTTTGTCACATTCTGGATAAGCCCGAGGTCGCGGTAATCAACAGTGCCGTCCTCGCGCTCCTTGGGCTTCAGCGCGGTTTCGGTGCTGACATGGTACTTGATATAGCCGTCCGCGCCGACTTCCTCGCGCTTGCCCCGCGCAACCACCATAGGGTGGTGGTAAACATTGTCCTTGCACAGCGCGCGGATCTGGTCTTCGCTTATGCCGAATTTGACCCCGCCGTCCTCGAGGGTTTTCATAACGTCGGAAAACTCCGCGGGGAGGGTCCTCACGCTGGTAGTGATAATCTCGATTTCCGCCTCCATACGGTTTGGGGAAACCTTTAGGAGTATCTGCGGCGCTGTTGGCTGTTCTTCCTCCGCCGTAACGGCTTCGTCCTCCGTGACTTGATCTTGGATGATATCACTCATACCGCAAAACCTCCGTATAGAAATTAGAAAATAGGAATTAGGAAATAGTAAGGGAAGAAATTTGCTGCGCCGTCTTTTTCCTGAAACCCGGAACCTTAATCCTAAAACCTGCGAAGCTCGCTATCTCAAACTGTTGACGATCTGCTCGACTTCGTCCGCTGTTTGGACCATGCGGGAGTTAAAGCTGAACGCGCGCTGCGCTTCGATCATGCTGACCATTTCGTGCGCGATTTCCACGCTTGAGTTTTCCAAATAAGCTTGGACAAGGGAGCGGTCTTGGGGATCGACTTGGAGCGCGGGGCCTGATTCCGGGGTTGGGTAAAAGGTCGTGCCTTCCATCGACCAAAGCCCGAATGGGTTTGAAAAGCTGAAAATGCCGGCTTCCGCCTCGACATCCGCACTTCCCGGGAACATCAGCTCGCCCATGCCGTTAAAGGACGGAAGCTTGCCGTTATCGTCGGGCTGGGCTTCGATTACCTGCCAGTCGCTGTCCAGAAGGCGCTCGCCGTTCCCGTTTACCAGGTACCATGTGCCGTCGTCATTGTTCCATGAGAAATTGCCGCTGCGTGTGTAGCGTATTTCCCCGCCGCGCGTCTGAACAGCGAAGAAATTGTTTTCCCCGATAAGTGTAAGGTCAAGCTCCCGCCCGGTATATGCGGGCGCGCCCTGGCTGATGAGGATATCGTTTTTGTTCACCTTTACGCCATGCCCTGTTTGTACTTCGTTTTCGGCAGTGCGGCGGTTCAGGTTTTGGTAGATCAAATCTTTGAACGCGGTGCGCATGGGTTTGAAGCCAACGGTGTTGACATTGGCGATGTTGTTGGATATTACGTTGAGCCTGTCTTGATGCGCGATAAGCCCGGAGCGGGCGTTGTAGAAGCCTCTGATCATATTTACAACAACCTTTCCAAAAACTACGTGATACGTGAGATGCGGCTGTAGGACTGCTCTGTCATATTATCGTACATTTTCAGAATTTGGCTTGCGCTTTGAAGGGAGCGCTGTGCCGCGATCATCTCTGTCATCTCCATTGCCATGTTTACGTTCGAGCGCTCAACATGGCCCTGTAAGGTGGTAAACGAGCTGTCGCCGATACCGCCAAGAGTGTACTCCTGCGGGATGAACATACCGTTCGGGGCTTTGTGAAGGGCGTCGTAGTCATCGGGCTGCGCGATCAGCAGCTGGGTCAAGTAGACAAGCTCATCATTGTCCCAGTCGATGATATAGATCTCGCCGTTTTCGCCGAGCTTAAATTCCGATGTACCGATGATTATATCGCCGTCAACGCCTTGAACGCGCCCGAAGCCGGGATGCACCAGGTAGCCCTCCTCGTCCAAAGAAAACTGGCCGTCGCGGGTAAAATAATCTACATCGTTGTAATCCCGCACAATGAAAAACCCTTCGCCTGCGATTGCAAAGTCCATGGGGCGGCCCGTCATCTCAAAGCCGCCTTGGGAATAGTTGGTGTAGTCGATGTCTGTGGTCTGCATGAACACGCCCCTGCCGATCTGATCAGTGCGTTCACGCTGGTAGGCGTTCATGCGCACGGCGATATGCTCGCCGAAGGTGGACATCGTGACCCCGTCTTTTTTATATCCGGCGGTGGTGACATTTGCCAGGTTGTTGGAGATCATGTTCAGGCGTTTTTCCTGTGTCACCATGCCCGACCCGGCATTGTAGAAGCCTCTAACCATTTTATCAGATCCTTTCAGAAAGAGAAGTGATGAAGCAATCATGCCATCGTGTGCGTAACATTGATATGCGCTGGGCTAATCCGAGTTGCGTCCGGGCTCAGCCCGGTTAGGCTGTTATATACTCATGCATATACTTTTTCATCTTGACAATTGCGGCGGAATGTATCTGGCAGACACGGGATTCGCTTACCCCCAGCACCGCGGCGATTTCCTTTAGCTTGAGCCGCTCGTAGTAATAAAGCGATATCACGGTGCGTTCGCGTTCGTTGAGCGCGTCGATTGAGCCTGTGAGCTGTACACGCAGTTCATCCTCCATCAGCTTGCGCTCCGGGGATTCCTCCGCGCTGTCGGAGGCGAAATCGTCGTACCCCACCGAGGACATCTTCTGCCAAACGACTTCTTCGTAGGACAGCAGGTTAAATGAATAAGTCTGCTCCATTACGCGGTCGAGCTGCCCGGGCGTCATATCCATTTCCTTTGCAAGCTCCTGATGCGTTGGCTGGCGCCCGAGATCGGTGCAGAGCTTGCTGTTCATGTCCTCTAAATCCCGGGAAAGCTTGCGCAGCCTGCGCGGTATCCAGTCCTGTGAGCGTATATAGTCGATGATCGAGCCTTTTACTTTAATTGACGCAAAGGTTTCAAACTTTATGTTGCGGGCAGGGTCGTATTTTTCCACGGCGTCGATAAGTGCGATTATGCCCTGGTTTACCACGTCGTCAAGCTGCGCGTAGTTTTTGAATGTACCGCGCATACGCAGCGCGATGCACTTGACAAGCTGCGAGTAATGCAGCACAAGCTCGTTGCGCAATTCGACGCTCCGGTCTTCCAGATACTGCCCCCAAAGCTCGGAGCTGATGACATTAACCGGTTCCATAGCGGGTTCTCCCATTATATGGCCTTTCCTTTCGAGGAGTGGGTACTTAATTGATAATTGATAATTGAGAATTGATAATTAAAAATTATCCGGGTTAAATTTGTACGTTTGCCAGTGACTGGATCTGGATTGTCGGGTCGATTTCGCTGAAGGACAAAACAATGATGTTTGGGTTGAACTGGTCGAGCATCTTTTTAAGGTATATGCGCACAATCGGCGATGTTAAAACAATCGGCACGGGTACAATGTCTTTGATGGCGTTCATGTCTTCGATTAGGCTGCCGACGATTTTTTGGATCATGTCCGGCTCCATTGCCATGTATGTGCCGTGTTCGCCCTTTTTGATTGAACCCATGACCGCCTGCTCGATGTCCTGGTCAACCGTGATAACCTTAAGCACATTGCCCGATACATACTGGCGCGTGATAGTGCGCTTTAGGCGCTGGCGGACGTATTCTGTGAGCAGGTCCGGGTCCTTTGTGGTGAGGCCGTAGTCGCCCAAGGTTTCGAGGATGGTTTCCATATCCTTGATCGGCACGCCTTCCTTGAGCAGATTGCAGAGGACTTTTTGCAGGTCCGAGATACCGATGATGCCGGGAACCACATCCGCGACGATCGCGGGGTTCTGCTTTGCGGTGTTTTCCAGCAGCGTGGTGATATCCTGGCGGGTGAGGACTTCGTGGATATAGCGCTTGACGATCTCTGACATATGCGTGATGATGACGGACAGCGGGTCGATAACCGTGTAGCCGTAGACCTCGGCGGTTTCGCGCAGGTCTTCTGTTATCCACTTGCTGGGTATGCCGTAGGCGGGTTCGACCGTGTCGATGCCTTCGATTTCTTCGATCGCGGTACCGGGGTCCATGGCGAGATAGTAATCCACTAAAACTTCGCCGCGGGCGACTTCCTCGCCTTTTATTTTTATGGCGTATTGATTGGGGTTCAGCATCCCGTTGTCGAGCATTTGCACGGTTGGGACAACAACGCCGTAATCCGTCGCGAACTGTTTGCGGAACATGATTATGCGGTCGATAAAGCTTCCGCCGGAGCTTTCGTCAACGTGCGGGATCAGGCTGTAGCCGAATTCCATCGTGATTGGGTCAACGCCCAAAAGCCCGTATACATTGTCGATGTTTTTATAGTAAGAGGCCTCGTTGAGCATTTCGGGGAGAAGGTCGTCTTCGTCTGCCTGGTCAAGCCCTTCAGCCAGCGCCGCCTGTGTGCGGGTACGGTTCAGGATGAACGCCAACGCCGCCAGCACGGCCGCAATGGTGAAAATCTGAAATTTCGGCGCGCCGGGTATAATCCCGACGGTCGCGACGGCGCCTGCCGCGATAAACAGCGCGATTGGCTGGCCGGACATTTGCCTTGCCACGTTGGAGATAAGGTTGTCGTTGGAGGATGCGCGCGTGACGATCATACCTGTGGCGGTTGCGATGAGCAGCGCGGGTATCTGGGAAACAAGGCCGTCGCCGACGGTTGCAAGCGTATAAACGCTGAGGACCTCGCCGAAAGCCATTCCGCCGGATACCATGCCGACGATCAGCCCGCCGACAAAGTTTACGATTGTGATGACGATGGACGCGATCGCGTCGCCCTTTACGAATTTTGTAGCACCGTCCATGGCACCGTAGAAGTCGGCCTCGCGCTGGATTTTCTGGCGGCGCTCCTTGGCCTCCTGCTCGTCAATCAGCCCGCTGTTGAGGTCCGCGTCGATCGCCATCTGCTTGCCGGGCATCGCGTCCAGCGTAAACCGCGCCGCAACCTCCGCGACGCGCTCCGCGCCCTTTGTGATAACAAGGAAGTTAACAAAAACGATAATCGCGAAAACAACAAACCCGATTGCGACATTGCCGCCGATTACGAAATTGCCGAAGGTCTTGATAAGCTCGCCCGCGTAGCCGTAATTCTCCAAAATCGACCGCGTGGACGAAACATTCAGCGACAACCGCAGCAGCGTGGTAATAAGCATAAGGGACGGGAAAATCGAGAAGTCAAGGGTTTCCTTTATATACATTGTCATTAGCAGGATGACAAAGGATACGGTAAGGCTGAGCATGAACATGAAGTCCAGCATACCCGGGGGGAGCGGGACAACAAGCATTAAGATGATGACAACAACAAAGATGGCAATAAGGTTATTGGCAGCTCTTGCTATTCTTCCCATTTAGCGGTTTCCTTTATTTATTTTAAAAGCGGAAAGCGGCGGTTATTTTAGCTGGCCGCTTTGGCTGTGCCTGCGTTCGTGTAAATCCATGCCAAAAGCTCCGCGACAGACTGGTAAAGCTCGGCGGGGATGTATCCGTCAACATCTGCAAGCTCGTACAGGCTGCGTGCCAGGGGCGGGTTCTCCACAGTCATGATTCCGTGTTTTTCCGCCTCTTCGATGATTTTTTCCGCGATTTTGTCCTGCCCCTTCGCAAGGACCATGGGGGCGGCGTCGGAGTTTAGGTCGTACTTGATGGCTATAGCAAAGTGGGTGGGGTTCCTTACAACAACGTCAGCTTCTTTTACCTGGTTCATCATGCGGCGCTGGGCGTACTCACGCTGTTTTTGGCGGCGCGCGCCTTTTATTTCGGGGCTGCCTTCCATTTGCTTGTATTCGTCCTTTACTTCCTGCTTGCTCATTCTTATATTACGCTCATACTCCCATAATTGATAGAGGTAGTCGAGCATCGCAACTACGCCGAACGCCAGCGCGGTAGTGAGGATAAGCGCCATAATCTCCCGCCCCGCGTACTGTATGCCCTGTGTGATTTCCCATCCCAGCATACTGGGGACGATGTTTACCGCGGCGACGATATTCCTGTAAAGTATAAACGCAAGCAGCGATATCTTTATAATTGATTTTAACAGCTCAACGAGCGAGCGCAGCGAAACCAGCCGCTTAAAGCCTTTTATTGGGTCCAGCCGCTCCAGCTTGAATTTGATTGACTCATAGGAAATAAGGAAGCGTGTCTGGAACAGCACAACCATAACGGTGACACAGCCGATAAGTAAAATAGCGGGGAGCATCGTAGTGCCGAACAGCACAAGAGATTCTATAAAGATCTGCATCAGGTCGGCTTCCGTAAGCGTGTGGATATTTATAAGCCGTGTCATTTGTATGGCGTAGGTTTCCTGTATGCGCCGTATAAAGGAGCCGACAAAAACGCTGATTATGTAAAACGCCGCAACCAGCGAAACTATCGTGGTAATGTCCTTGCTCATAAAGACATTGCCTTTTTTGCGTTCGTCCTGCCGCTTTTTCGGGCTGGCTTTTTCGGTTTTTTCGCCGCTGCTGTTATCGGGCACTGATATCCCCCCTTTAAATCAATTGCTTATCTGTCGTCGTAATGACCTTTACAAGCAAAAATCAACAAGTTTTTCTTATCATCAAAATTATATATAAGCCTGTTTGCGTGGTCAATTTTCCTGCTCCATGCTTTGCGGTATTTTAGCGGCTCCGGCTTGCCGATACCTTTGCTGAGTCCATTGCGCTCGATATCTTTGATAAGCTCGTTAATGCGCCCTAGTTTCTTTTTATCTTCTGTTTGCCATGAAAGATAGTCGTCCCATGCTTTGTCCGACCAGACTTTAGTCATCGTCCACCTCTATTAGGTCATGTATCTTGCCCTCGCCCCTTGCGATTTGTTCCATGGAGCGGTCGAGCATATCCAGATAGGCCGCGTTTTTTGCCGCCTTCACCAGCGTATTATATTCGTCAAGGCTGATAATAACTACATTTTTTTCGTCTTTACGGGTTACAATAACCGTTTCATAATTATCCGTTACTTTATCGCAATAATCTTTCAGGCGGCCTTGGATAGTGGAATAGTTTACAGCTATCATAAGGTCATATCCTTTCATAAATCAATTGCTTATCTGCTGAACATCGCCCCCAGCGAATCGCCGAGCATCTCAAAGCTTATCTCAATCATATTGCCGAAGTAGCCTATAACCGGGCCGACCAGCAGTACCAAAATCAGCAGGCCCGTGAAAAGCTTAAACTGGATGTTCACGACAAAGACGTTGATCTGCGGGATGATCCGCATGATGATGCCGACCGCCATACTTACAATGGTTTCTATCACTACTACGGGCAAAGCAAGCTTCATGGCGAAAACTAAAATAGTGGAAAACAGCTCCGGCATATAGAAGAATCCGTCCAGGTTCAGCGCGAAATCCCCGACAGGCAGTACCCGCAATGTGACAGACATAAGATGAATGAAAGTTAGATGGTTGCCTGTTGTGAAGAAAATAAGCGTGTACATAATAATGAAAAAGTTGGACGAGATTGAAACTGTCGCGTTTGTTGTTGGGTCGAAGGCCTTTGCCATTGAGATTCCCTGCTGGAGGTCGATGATTTCGCCGCCCACGATCAAAATTGAAACAAACATCTGGAACAGCACACCGCCCGCAAACCCGATGAAAAGCTCCCTGACTGCCAGCAGCGCAAACTGAAAAAACGTGGGGTCGGCAATCGGCGGGTCGGCAACGGTGTCCAGCAGAAGGAATGCCAGCAAAAAGGCAAGCACGGCGTTTACCATTGATGGGATGTTCCTGCGCCCCAATATAGGGTTCAGCACCAAAAATCCCGTCATCCGCAGCATTATCAGCATAAAGGCAAGGGCGCGCGCGGTATTTATATACATCCTTTTACCCCGGCCGTGTTAGGCGTAATTTGATATTGTCTGGAAGATTTCGTTTATAAAATCCCGCATGGTCCCGATCATCCACGGGCCCATCAAAAGCAAAGCGAGCGCGATCATGATAAGCTTCGGCGCGAATGTCAGGGTCTGCTCGTGGACCTGCGTGGCGGCCTGTATTATGGCGATTATAAGCCCCACGGAAACGCTCACGATCAAAACAGGGGCGACCAGCATAAGTGCGGTCCTCATGGCATCGGAAAACAAATTCATGACAACGCCTTCATCTACCATCATCGGGCGCACCTCCTAAACTATGTGAACCTGTAGGTCGTGACAAGTGAGCGTATCAGCAGCCCCCAGCCGTCCACCAAAACAAAGAGCATAAGCTTGAACGGCAAGGATATCGTGATAGGCGGGAGCATCATCATACCCATGGACATCAGCGAGCTGGCAACCACCATATCTATGATCAAAAACGGCACGAACAGGAAGAACCCGGCAATAAACGCCCGCTTGATCTCACTTGTCATAAACGCCGGGATTATTGTTGTGATGGGATAATCCATAACCTCTTCCGGCAGGTCGATCTGAGAAAGCTCGGTAAAAAGGGCAAGGTCGACGCTCTGCGTATTTGCCAGCATGAAGCGCTTCAGCGGCACCTGGGATATTTCGAGGAATTCCGACGCGGTAATTTCGCCTTCGCTGAACGGGTCGTAGGCGGTTTCGGTGATTTCAGTGATTACCGGCGCCATGACAAACAGCGAGATAATAAGCGCAAGCCCGATAAGCACCTGGTTTGGCGGGGTCTGCTGAAGCCCGATGGCGTTGCGCATTAGCGAGAACACGATGATGAAGCGCGTAAAGCAGGTCATCATCATCAAAAACGAGGGCAGCAGCGTCATCAGCGTCAGAAGCAGCAAAACCCTGATTGTGTCCGAGCTGCCGCTGTTGATGTTGATATTCAGCAGCGGGTCGTCCGGGTCCGCGAGGTTTGCGGGTTCGCCCGGTATGACCGGGTCTACCGGCTCCACGAGATCCACCGCCGCGTGGACGGAAAGCGCCGGTGCGGCGATCAGCACTGCTGTTAAAACAAGCAAAACCAAAAGCTTGGGAACAGACGAAAAACCATGATGCCCGCCTGTTTTTCCACAGATGTCCGGCACCACAGTGTCGTTTGATTTACAGGGGGCGGCCGTAAATGAAAAGTGTGTCAACCGCCGCCACCACGCTTTCCCTGCCCCATAACGCCTTTTAGTATCTGCGAAAAGGAAAGGGCATTTCCGGGGGGAGGGCTGTCGTCCTCGATAAACCCGGGCAGCTCATGAAGGTAGCTTACAGCTTTGTCGGATACGCCGAGCATATGGTACCCGCCGTCTACTTTTACTATGTAGACAGCGCTCCCCTGTGAAAGCCCGGCCTTGTCGATGACCTTGACATATCTGCCCGCGCCGGAAACCCCGGCCCTTTTTGCGTACCAGCGGCTTGCGAAGTAAGTTGCCGCCAAGGCAAGCGCAATAATTACGACAGCGCCGATCATAGACATTACATCAACAAATCCCATACCTTAGGACCTTCTTACTTATTAGACTTCCCAAAAAAGCCGGGCGGTTATGTTATCCCAGGACGGCTTTCATTGTCTTGGCGATCCTGTCGGGCTTGAAGGGCTTGACGATGAAGTCCAGCGCGCCTAGCTTTATTGCCTCCACGACCATGGACTCCTGCCCCATCGCGGAACACATGACAACCTTGGCGGCGGGGTTCAGCCCCTTGATCGCCTTCAGCGCGCCAATGCCGTCCAGGTTTGGCATGGTAACGTCCAGCATAACAAGGTCGGGGTTCACCTGCTGGAATTTTTCGACAGCGATCGCGCCGTCCGCGGCTTCCTCAACATCGCTGTAGCCCAGCTTATTGAGCGTGTCCTTGATCATCATCCTCATGAAAGCCGCGTCGTCGACGATTAGAATCTTTGGCATTATTGTCTGCACCACCTATAAAAATTTTGTTTACCCACTCTATCTTTCACCCGCGCTTGCGGGAGGGACACATATTTAAAGAAGCGAAAGGGAGTCGCGGTTCTTTAGGATCTCCGTCACACGGATGCTGAAATTGTCGTCCACTACCACAACATCGCCCTTTGCGATAAGCTGGCCGTTTACGATTACGTCAACCTGCGAGCCTGCCTGTTTGTCAAGCTCCACGATCGTGCCCTGCCCGAATTCGAGGATCTCCTTGATCTTGCGCCTGGTCCTGCCAAGCTCAACGGACACAACGACGGGGACATCCATGACAAGGTCGATGTTCGCGGCTGATTCAGGCAGTGAGCCGCCCGCGCCGAAATCACCGTAGTCATATTCTTTCACAGTGATTGGGGAGGGCTGCTGGTACATTGGCTGCTGGGGCGGGTACCCGTAGCCCGGCGGCGGATAGCCGTATCCGGGTTGTGGCGGATATCCCGGCGGGGGCTGCTGGAAACCGGGCTGCTGGGGCGGGTAGCCCTGCTGCGGCGGATAACCGTAGGGCGGGGCCTGTTG
>WRLS01000048.1 GCA_009776345.1 Oscillospiraceae bacterium
TTTTTCAAATGTCGCACGCTTCACACCCGTTATACGACGAAATTGCTCATCGCTGTATTTTTTTAATGTTTCATATTTCATATCTAACATTATACACTGTTTTTAATTGTTTCGCAAGAGGTCTATTATATCATCGACAAGACCAGCCCGGAATACGCCGCGGGGTCCTCCAGCGGCAAACCGGCAATCAGCAGCGCCTGCCCATACAGCACTTCCACATATTTTTTCGCCTTTTCCTTATCCTCGCCGTACATATTTTGCAGCTTTGCAAAAACCTCATGCGCGGGGTTCAGCTCAAGGATGCGGTCGGCCTTTGCGGCGGAATCCGGCTGGAACGCGCTCATGTATTTTTCCATCTCAAAGGACATGAACCCTCCCGCCGACAGGCACACCGGATGGCTCACCAAATTGCCGGAAAGCTTTGCCTCCTTTATTTTGTCGCCCAGCGCCTCTTTCACGAACCCCAGCAGGTCCTTGGACTGTTCCTGCTTTTGCTCAAGCTCTTTTTTCTCTTCTTCGCTTTCGAGGCCTAGGTCGCCGCCGCCGATCGCCTTAAACTCCTTTTCTTTATAAACGCGAAGGACCTGCATGGCGAATTCGTCCACATCGTCTGTAAGGTAGAGTATCTCGTAGCCCTTTTGCTTTAATTTTTCGGCCTGCGGCAGCTGCGATATCATCTTGACGCTTTCGCCCGTGGCGTAGTAGATCCCCGCCTGGTCTTCTTTCATGCGGGAAACATACTCCGCCAGCGTTGTAAGCCCTTCGCCTTCGGAGCTGTAGAACATCAGCAGGTCCTGCAGGCTGTCCCGGTGCGCGCCGTACTCCGCCACCGCGCCGTATTTAAGCTGCATACCAAACGCCTTCCAGAAGCTTTCGTATTTTTCGCGTTCACTGCCCAGAAGCTTCAGCAGCTCGTTTTTTATTTTTCTCTCGATATTTTTCGCGATTGTTTTAAGCTGGCGGTCATGCTGTAAAAGCTCGCGGGAAATATTCAGGGAAAGGTCGGGCGAATCAACCACGCCCTGCACGAAACGGAAATGCTCGGGCAGAAGGTCCGCGCACTTTTCCATTATCATCACTCCGCCGGAGTAGAGCTGCAGGCCCTTTTGGAACTCCTTTGTATAGAAATCATAAGCCGCCTTCCCGGGGATAAACAGCAGCGCCTTGTAGCTTACGACCCCTTCCGCGTCCACGTGCGTATACAGCAGCGGCTCCTCAAAATCATGGAATTTTTCTTTATAAAAAGCGCTGTAATCCTCGCCGGAAACCTCGCCCCTCACGCGCTGCCAGATCGGCACCATGCTGTTGAGCGTTTCCACTTCCGTGTATTTTACATAATCCGTCTTTTTCTCGCCGTCAATTTCTGTTTCCACGGGGCGGCTTTTTTCGCGCTCCATTAAAATCGGGTAGCGGATATAGTCCGAATACTTTTTCACAAGGGAAACAAGGGTATACTCATCGATAAAATCAGAATAATTTTCATCCTCCGTGTCCGCTTTTACCGCCATGATCACTTCTGTGCCGGGGGCATCCTTTTCGCAGGGCGTGATGCTGTAGCCGTCCGCGCCGGAGGATTCCCACTGCCATGCCTCTTCGGAGCCGTAAGCCCTGCTCCGCACCGTCACTTTGTCGCTGACCATAAAGGCGGAGTAAAACCCTACGCCGAATTGGCCGATTATTTCTACGTCGTTCCCCTCTTTTTCCTGATCCGAAAGCTCCTGCTTAAATTTCAGCGAGCCGCTCCTGGCTATAACGCCAAGGTTGCTCTCAAGCTCATCCCGCGTCATCCCCACGCCGTTATCGGATATTTTCAGGCTGCGGCCTTCCTTGTCCGCATCAATGCGGATGAAAAAGTCGCCGCGCCCCATCCCGACTTCAGGGTCGGTAAGGGACATGAAGCACAGCTTGTCCACCGCGTCGCTTGCGTTGGAGATAAGCTCGCGCAGAAAAATTTCCTTGTGCGTGTAGATGGAATTGATCATAATGTCGAGCAGGCGTTTGGACTCCGCCTTGAACTGTTTTTTCGCCATGAAAACCACTCCGTTTGCCGAAATTTTAGCACTCAGGATAATTGAGTGCCAGCTATAATATCATTTTATCGCAAAAAGCACGCGATGTCAAGCCCTGCTGCGCGGCGTGCCGCGCAGCAGGGCAGGTTTTAGGATTAAGGTTTCAGGAAAAGGACGGAGCGATAAATTTCTTCCCTTCCTAAATCCTGAAACCTGCCACAGGCAAAACACCCGTCATCACTGTGATTTTTCGCAGTGATGACGGGTGTTTTGGTGTTTTATCCTGCGCTCCCCCTGTCACTTGTAAAATTATTTTATTTCGTATTTCATAATGTGACAAAATGCGCTCCTACTTGTCTGCTAGTATTTGAGTAGAGGAGGTGACCATGTGCGAAAGAGATTGACAGTTATCATCGATAACAGGTTAATAGAGGCTCTTAAGATCGATGCAATTGTAAAAGCCTCGAGCGTAAGTGAGATTGTGGAAAAACTGATAGCTCAATACCTGAAAATCAAATGATAGCCAATAAAACAGAACAACCTATATCCTCCTTGCAATGATGATTATAGGCTGTTCATATGGGAATGTGTTGTGATGCAAATCCCAAACGTAATTATAACGCATTCCTCCATAATAATTTGTCGAAAAACATAAAAATATGGGGGTTAAATAAATGTTGTCAGAAGCATATGCTGTTCAAATTGCAGACCAGCACGTTATATTTATGATGGAAATCAATTTTGATGACACAATTTGCGACAAACTAGCAAAAATACACAATGGAGAGTTAAATAATTATACGCATTGCTGTGTGACTGATGAGATTGCACTGGAATTATTAAAAATTGTCTTAAGACTATAAAACGCTTATTTCCAGTACAACCCGCGCTAACAGGTAAATTTCAACATTGCCTGTTAGTGCGGGTTCTATTATAATAAAAGCAACCGGATTAGACAAGATTTTACTTTAGTTATCATGTTTTTCTTATTGCTTATCGGCAGCCCTAAATACCAAGCGCACGCGGCAAACAGCACAGCCGCCGCCATTACGGCACAAAACCCGCGCCGAAAATTGCGCGAAATCAGACGGCGTGCCGGGTCGTCACGCCCTACAGCCTTCGGCAGTTTTTAGGATTAAGGTTTCAGGTTTCAGGAAAAGGACGGTACAACAAATTTCTTCCCTTCCTAAATCCTATATCCTAAAACCTAAATTCCTGCCGAAGGCAGCAAAAACAGCGATGTCAGCAAATACCCAATCGCCCCGCAGACCGGAAAGGTAAACCCCCATGCGAGCAGCATCGCCCGCACAACCGAAGTATCCGCGCGCCTGCCGCCCTTCTTTCCCCCCGCAATACCCGCGCCCAGGATCGCCGATGTTTTTGTGTGCGTTGTGCTTACCGGAATCCCGGTAAAGCTCGCGAGGAGCAGGCAAAGCGACCCGCCCAGGTCCGCGCATACCCCCTGATATTTTTGCAGCGGCACCATTTTTATCCCGACAGACACTACAATCCGCTTGCCGCCGACAGCGGTACCCGCCGCCATAATCACAGCACAGAGCATAAAAACCCAAGTATAACCGGCGCCGCGGAGCCCTTCCCCCGTTTTCCCGGCGAAAAACACCGCGATCAAAACCGCGGCGAATTTCTGGCCGTCCTGCGCCCCGTGCATCATGGCTGTCGCCGCGCAGCCCGCAATCTGAAAACGGTCAAGCCCACGCGGGCTTACAAACGAAAGCGGCTTTCTAAGCGCCTTTGCAAGCACAAACCCAAAAAAATACCCGGCAGCCAGCGACAAAACAAGCCCCAGGATAACTTTTATCCATGCATCCCGCGAAGGCGCTGTCCCGCCCACGGCAACAGACGCGCCCGCCAAAGCCGCGATAAGCGCATGGCTCTCGCTTGTCGGCAGCCCAAAATACCAAGCGCACGCGGCAAACAGCACAACCGCCGCCATTACAGCGCAAATCGCGCGCGCCGCTATTTGCCCGGACGCGCCGAAATCCGCTACCGAAAGCATCGTCTGCGCCACGGAAACATTCGCCGCGCTGATAAGCGCAGCCCCCGCAAGATTGCAAACCGCCGCAAGCCAAACCGCTTTGCGGAAGCTGATCGCACGTGTACCGACCGCCGACGCGATCGCGTTGGGCGCGTCTGTCCAGCCATTGACGAAAACCGCGCCCAGCACCAGCGCCGCCGCGAGAATATCCCATGCTCCCATATTTACCCCGCCGCCTTTATAACTTGTAGACTAAAATCTTAATCCTGCCGCAAGGCAAAACACCCGTCACCGCAACGAGCAAGTCGTTGCGGCGCCACCCTCTTTAAAAAAGAGGGTAAGGCTACAACAAAATTTATTCTTACTTGTGAAAAGCCGCAAAGCAACCGTAGGACGTACCCTCTTTTTAAAGAGGGTGGCGCAAAGTCGAATTTATTCGGCTTTGTGACGGGTATTTTGCCTGCGGCAGGTTTTAGGTTTTAGGAAATAAGGTTTCAGGAAGGGAAGAAGTTTGTAGGGTCGGGGTTCCATCCCCGACCGCGAATATTCGACCGGACTTTAACGGTCGGGCATGGAAGCCCGACCCTACCCTATAACCTAAATCCAAAATCCTGCGCGGCTGCGCCGCGCCGCAAAACCCATGATGTGCCAGTCTATGCGCGAATTGGGATATATATGAAAAAACCGAGGCTCACGCCTCGGCTTTATTTTTTTCCGCCAAACAAAATGCCGCAAACCGGGATCGAACCGGTACGATGTTGCCATCACAGGATTTTAAGTCCTGGGCGTCTGCCAATTCCGCCACTGCGGCATAACTGCCCCTCCGGTGATATTATAACGTATTGTCTACTGCTCGTCAAGAAAAAATAAATCCGTGCCGGTTATGTTTTTCTCTTGGCTGCGCATTTCCTCTTCAACCGCGCGGCGGATCATCGCCTCCTGCATATGGCGGGACATTGCCAGCAGTGCCTTTGCGTATTCGCTTGCGTAACGGGACAGGTACGGCGGCGCTATTTTCGCGCGGGAAACCAGGCTGTCATGCTCTTTTACAGGCTCCATTACAGGTATCCCGCGGCTTAGCCGATAGGCGGATACCCTGTCAATAATCTCCATCCGGCGCAGGAAAAGATGCATAAGCTGGTCGTCAACCCCGTCAAGCTCTTCCAAAATGCCTTTCAAGTCGGTCATGCGATCACCCCATAACAATAGTATCATTATAATTTTTGTTTTGCAAGCGATATATATTCAAAATATTGTTGGGTATATTAAATCTATCTTGATCCATAAGAGGTGCGCAATGAAAACAGGCCCTGCGCAAACAGGCCCATTCCCGGAGCTTGGGCAATATTTAGAAAATCTCGGCGAGGAGCAGTCCCTTATCGGGATACTGCACCGCGCACAAGGGCTTTACGGCTATTTGGGGCGGGATATCCAGCTTTATATAGCGCGCAAGCTGAACATCCCCGCGGCGGAAGTTTTCGGCGTGGTTAGCTTTTATTCGCATTTCAATACAGAACCGCCCGGCAAATTCACAATCAGCGTTTGCATGGGTACGCCATGCTATGTGCGCGGGGCGGAGGCTGTGCTTGAAAAATGCAGGGAAGAGCTTAATATCGGCACGGGCGAAACCACCGCGGACGGCCTGTTCACATTAAAAGATGTGCGCTGTGTCGGGGCGTGCGGGCTTGCGCCTGTCGTTTTAGTTAGTGATAAAGTCTACGGGCGCGTTGTGCCGGAGGATATACGCCGCATCCTCGATGATACGGTAAAAGAGGTAAAATAATGCAGATAAAAAGCTTAGAGGAACTAAAGGCAGTGCGTGAAAAAGTCAGCGCGAAGGTCAGCCCGCGCCGCGGCAGCGGAGAGCCGCGCGTTTTGGTCGGCATGGGGACCTGCGGCATTTCCTCCGGCGCGCGTGAAGTAATGGGCGAAATTGTCGGGCGGCTTTCCGGCGCGGGGGAAGGGTCGGGCAAGGCAGTACCGGTCGGCTGTATCGGGATGTGCGGCTTAGAACCGCTCATTGCGGTGGTTATGCCGGGCGAGGAGCCTGTGGCATACGGCAATGTCGATAAAGAAAAGGCGGCGCAAATCGTGGACAGCCATGTCCTCGGCGGGAAAATCATAGACGAGTATACCGCCGGCGCCGATATCGCGTGGAGGTTTCAGTGGCGCTGAGATGTAATGTGCTGGTGTGCGGCGGCTCTGCCTGTCTAATGTCCGGGGACGCCGCAAAGGTAGCACGGAATTTTGAGCTGATCTTAAAAGCAAAAGGGTTTGGCGATGAAGCGCAGGTGGTCACTACCGGCTGCTTCGGCTTCTGCGAGCAGGGCCCCATTGTTAAAATTGAACCCGATAACGTGTTCTATATAAAAGTTTCGCCCTCCGACGTAAAAACAATAGTTGAAGAACATATCACAAAAGGGCGCATTGTCGAGCGGCTGCTTTATGAGGAACCGGGGCTTCGCCGAAAACTCGGCAAAACGGAGGATATGCCGTTTTACAAAAAGCAGGTGCGGATCGCGCTGCGGCACTGCGGCCTGATAAACCCCGAGGATATCGGCGAATATATCGCGCTGGGCGGCTACGAAGCGCTTGGCAGGGTTTTGACGAACATGACGCCGCAGCAGGTGTCCGATGAAATTGGGCGCTCGGGTCTGCGCGGGCGCGGCGGCGGCGGGTTCCCGACAGGGCTGAAATGGGAGATCACGCGCCAAAGCCCCGGCGAGAAAAAATATATCATCTGCAACGCGGACGAGGGCGACCCCGGCGCGTTCATGGACCGCAGTATTTTAGAGGGCGACCCGCAGGGCGTCATCGAAGCCATGGCAATCGCAGGATATGCTGTGGGCGCGCAGACCGGCATAATCTATATCCGCGCGGAATACCCACTTGCGATAAAACGGCTGGACACAGCAATAACTCAGGCACGTGCCCACGGTATGCTCGGGAAAGATATCTTCGGCAGCGGCTTTGATTTTGATATTGTCTTCCACTACGGCGCGGGCGCGTTTGTCTGCGGGGAGGAAACTGCGCTGATAAACTCCTGCGAGGGCAAGCGCGGGGAGCCTGACTATAAGCCGCCATATCCCGCGCAGACGGGCTACAAGGGCTTCCCGACCTGCGTTAACAATGTAGAAACGCTGGCAAACATCCCCGAAATTATATTAAAAGGCGCGGAGTGGTTCGCGGGGATCGGCTCACCGAAAAGCCCCGGCACAAAGGTATTCGCGCTTGCGGGGAAGATACGCAATGTCGGCTTGGTTGAAGTGCCGATGGGCATTACCCTGCGAGAGATTATATACGAGATCGGCGGCGGGATAAAAGGCGGCAAAAAGTTCAAGGCAGTGCAGACAGGCGGCCCCTCAGGCGGCCTGATCGGCGAAGACGGGCTGGACACCCCTATTGACTACGAAAGCCTTTTGGGCGCAGGCTCTATGATGGGGTCCGGCGGCATGATCGTCATGGACGAGGACGACAACGCCGTGGATATCACGAAATTCTATCTGGAGTTCGCGCTGGCGGAATCCTGCGGCCGATGCACCCCATGCCGAATCGGCACAAAGCGTATGCATGAGATTGCCGAGAAAATTCTTGCGGGCGAAGGCTCTATGGACGATTTAGAGCTTCTGGAGCAAATGGCGGAGATGATCCGCGACAGCTCCCTGTGCGGCCTTGGGCAAAGCGCGCCCAACCCCGTGCTGTCAACCCTGCGGGGGTTCAGGAAAGAATACGAAAAACTTATTGGGAAAGCGAAAGCATGATAAACGCAAAAATTAACGGGCTGCAAATAGAAGCCCCGGAAGGCTCCACTATTTTAGAGGCCGCGGGAAAAGCGGGGATCCGCATACCCACGCTGTGCCATTTGGATCTGCATGACATCCATATGGTCAACCAAACCGCGTCATGCAGGGTATGTATGGTGGAGCTTGCAGATACGCGCGCAAGCCGCAACAAAATCGTGCCCGCCTGCGTCACAAAACTAACAGAAGGCATGGAAGTCATCACCGCAAGCATCCGCGCGATACGGGCGCGGAGGATGTCGGTGGAGCTGCTGCTCTCCAACCATCCCAATGACTGCTTTATCTGCGCGAAAAACCTTGACTGTGAGCTGCAGTCACTGGCGGCGGAGCTTGGCCTGCGGAAGCTTAGGATGCGCGGGGAGCGCATTGATGTACCGCTTGACGACTCAAGCGGCGCAATTGTAAAAAACGCGAACAAATGCATCTACTGCCGCCGCTGCGAAACCATGTGCAACGAAGTTCAGACCTGCGGCATTTTATCGGGGATCGGGCGGGGATACCGCGCGTTCGTGGGGCCCGCGTTCAATATGCCTATGCAGGAAAGCTCCTGCACATACTGCTGCCAATGCACTATGGTCTGCCCCACCGCCGCGCTTACACAGGCAAACCACGTCCATAAAGTTTGGGACGCGCTGGCGGACCCGGGCAAGCACGTAATTGTACAGACCGCCCCCGCCATCCGCGTAACGCTGGGCGAGATGTTCGGCATGGCGCCCGGCTCCGTTGTAACCGGCAAAATGGTGACAGCACTCAAGCGCATGGGCTTCGACGGCGTTTTTGACACAAACCTGGGCGCCGATCTGACCGTTATGGAGGAAGCGGCGGAGCTTATCCACCGCATGGAAAACGGCGGCACCTTGCCCATGCTTACAAGCTGCTGCCCCGCGTGGGTAAAATTCATCGAGCATCAATTCCCGGAGCTTGTCGATATCCCGTCCTCCTGTATGTCGCCGCATATTATGTTCGGCGTAATCGCAAAGACGTACTACGCGGACAAGCTGGGGATAGAACCCGATGATATCGTCGTAGTTTCCGTAATGCCCTGCATAGCAAAAAAAGCTGAGGCCAAGCGGCCTGAGCTTACAAAGGATACGCGCAGCCATGTTGATATCGTCATCACAACGCGGGAGCTGGGCGGCATGATACGCGAGGCGGGGATTATGTTCGACGGGCTGCCCGACAGCGAATTTGACGCGCCGCTCGGCGAAAGCACGGGGGCGGCGGCGCTTTTCGGCTCAAGCGGCGGCGTGATCGAGGCCGTAGTGCGCACCGCGCGTCAGTGGGCAGGGGATGAAGACCACGGCAATACCGAAGAAATCGAGCTTGAGCAGCTACGCGGGATGGACGGCCTGCGCCGCGCCTCAGTTACAATCGGCGGGCGGGAAGCCGTAATCGGGATTGCAAGCGGGCTTGGCAGCGCCCGCAAGCTCCTGGAGGAAATACGTGACGGCAAAAGTGATTATACAGCGATTGAAATCATGGCCTGCCCGGGCGGATGTATCGCCGGGGGCGGCCAGCCGTACCACCACGGCAATTACAACGCCGTGCGCAAACGCCAAGAAGGGCTGTACAGCGAGGACAGGCGGATCAAAATACGCAAATCCCACGAAAACCCCGCGGCGTTGGCGCTGTACGAAAAGTTTCTGGGCAAGCCCTACGGCGAAAAGGCCCGGGGGATGCTGCACACCTATTTTGAAAAGAGGGAGCGGGTATGACTAGCATAACCACGACTAGCGTATCCACAACTCCCGCACCAAAAACAGCACCCAAATATGAACGGGATAGAACACATAGAAGAAATACTTCGGGAAGGCGCCGCCCGCCCCCCTTTTCCCGTTATACAGCAAAAACGGGATAACCGCCAGCATCATATACCGCTGGTCGCCGGACAGCACATACCTGCCGATCCCCAGCCGCTCGTTAAGAACGGAAAGCAAAACCATCCCCGCAAGATAAGCCACGCACATAAGCAGGCGGCTGCGGCGCGTGTAAAAGCATATCAGCACGATAGTCGGGACGATATACATCCCCTCAAAGCGCAAATAATACATCGACAGGACAAGCACAAGGAAAAGCGCTGCCCACATTATGCCGTTGCCGTCGTTTTCGCGCAGTTTTTCGATACAGTAAACCATCGAAGCCGAAACCGCCAGCGACATTATTATGCTGAGATTCGGGCAGTCGCCCAAGGTCAGCAAAAACAGCCAATCCGCCACCAGCATCACCGCCGCGACAGCATACATTCGCAGGATGTATTTCTCGCGGCTTTTGGTGTACGCCATGCCCTCCGCTACTAAAAAAGCGAACATCGGCGCGACTACGCGCGCGGCCTGGTGCCACCACAGCGGCCAGCCCAGCTCCGGCAGAAAATAACGCAGATGGTCCATCAGCATTAAAACCGCCATTATAACCTTCAGCGTAAAAGCATCAAGCAGACGCAGCTTCCCGATTGTCTTCATAGCTCAGTCATACCGCCCCATGTATTTGACATATTGGGGCAGCGCGATCTCAGGCCCCTCAATTTCAGTATGCCACATTTTTTCCCATTCAAGCGAAAGATAGCCGCGGTAACCGTTTTCCTTCAGCAGCGAAACACACTCGCCGATTGGCATATCGCCTTCCCCAGTTAAAACAAGCGCGGCGTTTGCGGGCGATAAAGCTTTACCGTCCTTTACATGGACGTGGCGGATCTTGCCTCCCAGCTTCGCGAAGGTTTCGCCGACAGCTTCGCCGTAGCGGTAGGGATGCAAAATATCCCACAGCACGCCGATATTTTCCGAGGATACACCGCTGATGATATCCAGCACACGCGCCGCGGTGCAGAAATCGTCGTGGGTTTCCAGAAGCGGCATAACGCCGTATTTCTCAGCGATGCCGCAAAGCTCCTCCATGCCGTCCTGTATGGCTTCGATGCTCTCAAGATATCCCTGCGTAACCACAAGCGGCCCGCCGAACACACGCAGATAACGGCATTTCAGCGTAGAGCAAAGCTCGATATAGGCCTTCGCCGCATCGAGCATCTTTTGTTTTTCGGCTTCACAGGATTTCGCGAAATTCACGCTAGAGCCAATGCACGAAACCTCCAAGCCGCCGGCGTTCAGCTTTTCTGCGGTTTCGGCAAGCCCCGCCCCGCGAAAGGATGACAGCGAGCATAAATCCACCGTGCCCTGCGCTGCGCGCAGCTCAATGCCCGGGTAGCCGCATTTCACCGCGATGCCAATAATCCCGTCTATATCGTAATCCGGGCAGCCGAGCGTCGAAAACGACAGCTTCATAACACCACTTCCCAATTCATAATTCATAATTAAAAACACGGAACCGTAGGGCGGGGGCTTGCCCCCGCCGCTCGCAATTTACCAAGCAATCGACAATATTGCACCGTAGGGGCGGGCTTCCATGCCCGACCGTCAAAATCAAATCGAACATTCGCGGTCGGGGATGGAACCCCGACCCTACAAATTTCTTCCCTTCCTCAATCCTAAACCCTATAACCTAAATCCTGCCGAAGGCCGCCGGGGTGGTTATATCGCGATTTTATCTTCGGCAGTTTTTCACCGCTCAAGCCGCGGGGGCTCTTCTTTGCTCGCGCAAAGAAGCAAACGCGCCGGGGGACACCCCCGAACCCCCATTTCGACAGGCCGCATAGATTTGTGCCCTTCATCGCGCACGTCATGTGCTTTGCCCTATAATCCGCCCAATCGCTCAGCCGAGCCGAGCTCCAGGTCTCGAACGCGGAAAAAGGAATTAGGAATAAGAGAAATCAAAGACTTTTTCCGCTGTTATTACGTGCGCGGATTTGCGCCTGGCGTCGCTCCATGCTTTAGGTTCATGCCTACTTGCCTTTGTGGCTCTGTGCTTTTTTATAGGTGTGAAACTTATAGTTTCGTCCCTTACTAATCTCTAATCTTTAATCTCTAATTTCTATCCAGCACCCGCATAATAACAACAGCGCCAACAACGGTTATCACAATCTCCGGGATCATATAACTGCCGTTATATGTCAGCGAATAAATCCAAACAGGCGTGCCCTCCGGCGCGTATGAACCCCAAATGAGGATACCGGATATAAAATGGCAGAAATACCGCAGAAGCCCGGTAACAGCCGCGCCAACAGCCACCCCGGCAGCTTTATTCGGGACAAAACTCGCGAAAACACAGGCAAGCCCCATAACGGTGTACGCGGCGGCATAATCAAGAAAAATGACCCCAGCTTGCGTTAAAAGCGTAGCGGCGTATAAAACATTTTGGAAACCCAGGATACAGTCGATCACGCCGAAAACCGCGCCGGTCAAAAGCCCCCATTTTACCCCATGGCGCATAGACGCAATAACAAGCGGCACCATGGAAAACAGCGTAACAGAGCCGCCCCACGGCATCCTGAAAACAGGGATCAAGGTAAGTATGACAGCCATCGCCGCCATCAAGGCACATTCGACCAGTGTTCGTGTACGGGAAATTTTCACTTTAAGCGCATCCTCTCGTAGTATAAGCAGGAGAAGAAAAAAATGCCCGGAAAGCATCACCGCGCACACGCAAAGACAAGCTTTCCTACGCCGGCATTACCCGGATCAGGTTCTTAGGGTCACAGCTTTCAGCCATATCTCAGCCTATCCCGCCCGCGGTTAACGGACGCATAAGCCCCCCTGCTCATTTTAAATTTTATGCGGGGCGCCCCGCAAAAACATTATAGCTGCATATGAAAAAAATGTCAAGCAATTATACCGCACGGCGATTCATAATGCATAATTAAAAAACACCCGTTCCACTCTCTTTAAAAAAGAGGGTAAGGCAACAAAGGCAAGTAGGCACGAACCTAAAGGAAAGAGCGACGCCGGAAGCGCCCGCGCACGTAATTACAGCGGAAAAAGTTTTTGATTTCTTTTATTCCTAATACCTTTTTCCGCGTTCGAGACCTGGAGCTCGGCTCGGCTGAGCGATTGGGCGGATTATAGAACAAAGCTTTTGACGTGCGCGATGAAGGGTACGAAGC